>JAITJJ010000102.1 GCA_031278965.1 Deferribacteraceae bacterium | reverse complement strand
AACTGACAATCCCTGTCCAAACGCCCGTTAAGCCGCTCTGTCGCAGTGCGCCCCCTGTATGGACGCCCGAACTTCCCGCTGTCGCATGCAATGGGCGGAAATACCCGTTCATCATAGCTGATATAAATTTTGTAAATCTTACTCTTATACTTATACCTAAGACATTTCTTTGTGCAATCATAACCTCTGTAAAGCGTTTTGTGCATTCTGCCGCCTTTATCCGCATAAAACACTTTCCCTTCACAGTTGCAGCTTATGATTAGTAATTAAGGGGGCACTTTTTTACCTCATTACCACCTTTTACCTTTGCAGATACCTGTTTTTTGCACACTCACCGGGGCGAAATATTTCCACCGAACTTAATCTCCCTTAATATATAGACTGTTGTAAACATACGAATAATTCATTAAGAAAAGTCCAAATAGTCTCTCTTAATAAACGTATGTCCCTAATTTTAATCCGCAAACGGTTAATATAGCCCTTTATCGCTCCATAGATACAAAGTGGTTCTATTCAGAATAAGGTATAAATTATTCAATTTATAAGCTAACATAATTTAGGTGGTTGGGGGAATTTTTATGCCTTTCCCCGGCAGCGCTTAATATATATAATAATATTTCATAATTTTCTCTTGCTTTCCCCCATTTTTTGTTATAGATTTTCTTTAAGGGCAGGAAGGTTACCTTTTGACTAGTGTTGACAAGATAATATCTTTTGTTGAAAACGATTTTGCGGATATAAACAAGCAGCTCTCTTGGGATTTTTCAGGCAGACAGGTTTATTTAGGCGATAAGGGTGTATCCCGAATTTGCATTGCGCTGGATCCTTTGCTCTCTGCCTTAGAGCAGGCGCACAATTGGGGGTGTGAGTTGCTGATAACTCATCACCCTCTTTTTTTTCACCCGCAACGCGGGCTGTTTGCCGGACGGGACGATGCGGCTATTTACGCCGTAAAGAATGATATTTCACTCCTATCCTATCATACTAACCTGGATGTGGCGGATAACGGGATAAACGCTTATATTTTAGAATTGCTTGGGGCGCGTTTTGTCTCTCCTCTTACGGAAGAAGAAGGCAAGCAGTGGTATAAATTGATGGTTTTTGTGCCCTTGGGCTATGAAAACGCCGTTCTTGACGCTGTGAGCGGCGCAGGGGCAGGAAATATCGGCAACTATTCCCGTTGTGCCTTTTATTCCGAGGGCTTAGGCACCTTTATCCCAAACTCCGAAGCAAAGCCGTTCTTAGGGGAAACAGGAAAGGCGGAGATAGTAAAAGAACTCCGCATTGAAGTTGTGGTGCCGGAAAACCGCCTCTCGGCGGCGGTTCAAGCTATGCGGAAGGCACACCCTTATGAAATGCCCGCCTTTGACATAATTCCTGTCAAAAGCCCGGAAAAGCACGGCTTGGGCATGGTGGGGGAACTCCCCGAACCTATCTCTTTTAACGGGTTTCTTGAGCTTCTTAAAAATTCGCTCTCACTCCCGGATTTGCGAATTAATATGAATAGAAAAAAAGATGTGAAGCAGTTCTCCGTATGTGCCGGCAGTGCAGCGGAACTCTGGCAGGACGCCGCAAGGGCTGGAGTTGATATTCATGTTACGGGTGATCTAAAACATCACACCGCAATAGATGCCCGTGAAAGAGATATAACTATTGTGGATATAGGACACTTTCACTCGGAGCGAGTCTTTATGAAGCGTTTTGCTGACACTCTTAAAAAAGAGTTTAATACAGAAGTTTTTTTGGCGGAGGAAGTTCCGCCGATAGCCGCATACATATAAAAATAATTTCTTAAGGAGGAAAGATTAATGGTGCGCGAAACTATTGAACAGTTGATAAAACTGCAAGCTATGGATACCAGATTATATGCTGTTGACTGTAGACTTGCACGGATTCCGGAGGAACTGAAATCCGCAAAGGATGAGTTTGAACGCCTTAACAGAGAAAAAGAGAGCGTTATGAAACGTTATACTCTGCTGAAAAACGAACATACCAATGCAAAGCTCTCTCTTGATGAAAAGAAGGATATGGCGACGGCAGCCCAAAAAAAGCTCCTTTCAGTTCAAAACAACAAGGAATATGAAGCTGCGCTCAAAGAGACAGATAATCTAAAGAGGGATATCGCCAATCTTGAAAAACAAACTGCGGATACTGCCTCTGAAATAAAGGAGCTGGATAACGTCATAACTGAAACCTTTGCCGCCAGCGAAGAAAAGGAGAGCGCTTACAATGCTTTGAAAGCTCAAAATGAGTTTGAAAACAAGGTGCTCTATGATGAAATAGCTGTCCTAAGAAAAGAGCGAGATGAATTTGCAAACACAATAAGAAAGAATATTATCGCCCGTTATGATCGCGTCCGCAAGGCACGCAATAATATAGCCATAACCCCGATCCATTCGGAAACTTGCTCCGGTTGCAATATGAAAGTTCCGCCGCAGTTTGCAGTAGATGTTAAGAGAGAGAGAGATCTCCTTCAGTGCCCATATTGCCAGCGCTTTCTCTATAGCCCCGAAAAAGAAATTTCCAAAGACAGCGCTTAGAGCGGTTTGGGGGAGGGAGCTGCCTTGCCATAGCAGCCCATAACGGTTTTTATTTATAAATCCTCAGCTTACCCCATAAGGAGGAACAAGGTGTTGATCCGAGTTGCGAAAAGTTTGCCGTGTGCGGTTCTATGAAAGATTTCCTTAGGAAACATGCAGTAATAATCACCTTCGGCGCTGCCGGACTCATTTTGCTTATCCTGGTGTTTTTTACAAATCTGTTGGTAAATTTCTCCATTAAAACCTTGGATTACAATATAGAACGGCGTCTGATAGCCGTCAGCAAAACCGCCGCCGCCCTTGTTACTGCAGAAGAACTTGAAACCTACCGTGAACCTGCGGACATGGAAAAGCCCGAATATAAAGCATTGCGGCAGAAATTGTCCGATTTTTCAAAAGAAGCAGAAGTTCTGTATGTATATTACCTTAGGGAGATTGACGGCAACCTTCATTATATAATAGACAATGATTTTGATCCGGAAACACAGGTTGGGCTAGCCTCTGAACCCCAAGAGATAAGTTTGACGCCCGGAGCGGTTGAGGCGCTTGCGGGGGAGTCGGTCTGTGCGGGTTTGGGAAGCTATACTGTTGGTTGGGACGGACTTATCTATTCGCTTTCTCCTGTTTATGATGCCGAGGGGAATGTTCGGGCATTATGCGGCGTTGATATCATGGATAAGCAGATAATCAATATGCACAAGATGTATAAGGTTCTTTTCGGCATAGAGATTATAGCTGTGATAGCCGTTTTTGCAAGCGGGCTTTTCACAATCTTAAAATACCGCCACGAGGCCGACCGTGCCAATAAAGAGAGTGAGAGCAAGACCGTCTTTCTGGCGCACACATCACATGAGATACGCACCCCTATGAATGCAATAATAGGAATGGGCGAGCTTGCCGCACGGGAATATGGAAGCCCTAAGGGGCTTGAATATATAGGCGATATTCAGCAGGCTGGGAAAAATCTCCTTGCCATTATCAACGATATTCTGGATTTTTCAAAGATAGAAGCGGGAAATTTGCAGATAAACTCCGCCCCATACGATACGGCATCTGTTTTTAATGATGTTTTAAATATTATCCGCTTGCGTATGGATAGCAAACCCATTGAACTTAAAACCGATATTTCCCCCGATATACCCGCTGTTATGATCGGCGATGAAACCAGAATTAGGCAGATTCTCCTCAATTTATTAAATAATGCAGTTAAGTATACTCCGAAAGGGTTTATTAATTTTTCTGCAACAGGGAAGTTCATAAGCCGCAATACCATAAGGCTTACATTTACCGTAAAGGATTCAGGGATTGGTATAAAGCAAGACGATATTCCAAAACTGTTCGGCAATTTTGCACGTATGGAGGCAAGACGCAATAAAAATATTGAGGGAGCAGGGTTGGGGCTTGCTATTACCAAAAGATTGTGTCAGGCAATGTCCGGGGATGTATTTGTGGAGAGCAAATACGGCAAGGGTTCTGTTTTCACTGCTCAAATTGTTCAGACCTATATCGAAAAAGTTGGTTTGGGTGAGATTAAGAAGCACGAAATCAAGAGTGAGAAAAAGAAAACGCCGCTTTTTAAAGCTCCAAAGGCAAAAATTTTAATAGTTGACGATATTGCTGCCAATCTTAAAGTGGCAGAAGGGCTTTTAACCCCTTATAAGGCATGGATAGACACTTGCACAAACGCGAAAGAAGCTATTCGTCTTATAGAAAAAAACCGTTACGATTTAATATTTATGGATCACATGATGCCTGAAATGGACGGAGTGGAGGCAACCGATATAATTAGGAGAGAGCAGGACGGATATTTTAAGAGCGTGCCCATTATAGCCCTCACCGCCAACGCGGTAACAGGAATGAAAGAGATGTTTTTAGAAAAGGGGTTTACAGATTTCCTCTCTAAACCGATTGAAATTCCTAAGCTATACGCGATAATGAATAAATGGATTCCGCAGGATAAACAGGAAGAACCGATCAATACTGATATTACCGGCAAGGATAAAAAACCAAAAACGAATATTTTTGAAATTGAAGGGGTGGATGTCAACAGAGGGCTTGCATTGATCGGAGATATAAATGTTTATCTTGAAGTGCTGAAACTATTTTGTGAGGATGCAAAAAAAAGGCTGGAAACCCTAAAAGCTCCGCCGGAGAATAACGAGGAATCCATCCGCAATTTCGTTCTGCACACCCATTCACTGAAAAGCGCCGCGGGAAGTATCGGCGCTATGCAGACAGCGGAAGAAGCGGCAAACCTTGAGGCGGCGGGAAAATCCGCCGATTTTGAGATAATAAACACCAATCTGAACTCTTTCACGGAACACCTCGCGGATGTGATAAATAAGATTGAACAAGCCATCTCCTAAATAACTGCAGGGTTCCCTTCTCTGCGATATCTTGCCTTTGAGTTTCCCGCCTTCGGATATTTCAATACTTGCCAAACAAAGTAAACTGTACCCTTGGGTGCTAAGCAAACGGAATGGTTTGTTCGGGTTGCTTCCGATCCAAGCCAACATATTCCTGCCGATACAAGAACGGATACCTGTGCCGCCTTTAGATCAGATTAATATTTTGCTCCTGCTCCTATGCTGTAAGTCCGTCCCGGCATCGGATAATATTCCCTTATCTCATACAGCTTGTCAAAGATGTTTTCAACGCTTGCGGAAACCGTAAAGTGCTCCCCAATTTTAACTTCCGCCTTAATATGCGCCAAAAGATACTCCGGCAGCTCATTGGTGCCGGCGGTATTTGCATGTCTTGCGCTTATGTATTCCGCTCTCGGGATTATTTTGATAAACTCCGCAGGTTCAAATAGTATGTATGCGTTTGCGGTATATTCCGGGTAATCGGTTATATATTTCACAACTCTATCCAGATCATCCTCCGCGTGGGTGCGGTTGATGGAGTATCTGTTCACCGCCCCCGCCAAGCCGCCGCCTATCATATCGCTGTAATGATATTCCGCGGAAAGCTCCGCTACGTAAAAAGCTGTTTCATCCAAATTCCGCGCGTAATCAACCGCCGCATTTGGGTTGTCAGGGTTGGGAAGTTCAATGTTTACTATCTTTCCCGTAACAATGCTGTAATATATGGCGGCGCTTAGATTTAACTTATTTATAAACCCTTTATACCCCAGCTCAATATGATTGGCAATTTCGGGTCCGAGGTTCGGGTTGGGAAGAACGGTGCCGAAGCGGGTGGAATAGCGCTCCGACATGCTTGGAAAGTGGTTTTTGCGGGCATAGGTCAGATGCACCTCATGATTTTTCACCGGTTCGTAAAATACTCCCAACTGCCAAGAATATAGCCGCATTGTTCCGGTTTTTACCGTATAATAAGCCGAACCTATCAGTTTTGCGAATGTGTCCGCTTTGCTCCAATACTCATTGGGGATAAGGGTATCGTAGCCAAACCCGCCCACAAGCGTCAGCGGTTTAAAAAGTTTTGCGGTGTATTCCGCCCCGGCGGACACGGTATCCTCGTTGACGTGAATCTCTGTAACATCTTTCCGCAGTCCCTTATGATCCTCCCGCTTAAAGGTAAAACTACCCTGAACCTTATGATTTTTGCTTATCTCCCAACTGCCTAACAACCGGCCGCCGGCGGAGTATTCATCATAATCCGAGCTCGGATAATGCACCCCGTAAAGGTAGCTTGCCATATTGTAATATTCAAGCATGGCATCATCGTATTTATCGTAGTAAGCAAGCAGATCAAAGGTTAATTCATCCCCTTCATAGGATGCGTTGAAAGAATAGGTATTTCTCTTCCAGACTGTCCACTCCCATATCTGGTAATCCCTCAGCACGGTTTCCGGAGGAGAGAGCCCCTTATCGGCATCTTGATCTATATATGTGAACGAAATGTCTAACTCATCTATGGGGGTTATCCCCGCTATAAGGGTTAGCTTCCTGTCAATACTGCCTGACCAGAGCCGCTCCCCTTTTTCCTGCGGGTTAAGGGCGGTGGGCTCAAATTCGCGGGGGAGGCGGAAGTGGTCTATATCCCGGTATTGGTATACCGCCCTCCCATAAAAGAGATTATGTTTTCCCCCCACTCCGAACAGCTGGGAATTTGAAGCGTAGTTTCCTTCACTATCCAGACCCAACGTTCCCTTATAGGTTGCTTCAAAAGCTTTTTTAGGCTTTGCAGTGCGCATAACCACCGCTCCCCCCAAAGTATTTGCCCCCAAAAGGGTGGACGAGTAGCCTTTGTGAATGGTGATACTTTCAAGATCTCCTATGAGCAGGCGTGCGGTGTCGCTCTCTCCGCGGTAAGGGTTCGCCAGAAGGATCCCGTCAATATATACGGGAACGCTGTCCGCCCCGAAACCGCGAACGGTAAAGTTGGAATCGTTGCGCCGCCCGCCGCCGGAGAGAATCACTCCAGGAGTATAGCGCACCGCCTCCCATAGGTTTTCCGCCCCCTCTTCCTCCATCCTCTCCCGGGATATATATTCCCCCCTCTCTCTTTCAGCTGTAACTTCAATATCCTCCAGAGTGATAACATCGTCATCCGCCTCGTCGCGGGCAGATACCGTTCCTGTTTTATCAACCGTTTCGACACTCTGTGCCGACAAGGAAAGAGGGATGAGAACAAGCCAACAAAAGAAAAGAAGTCTTTTCATCAATAAACAGATCCTTTTAATTAAAGCGGGGCAGGATAAACCGCACCCCGCTGACACTGTTAGTCGCGATACGGTGGTTGCGATTCTATCCCCCCTAGCGGAACGCCCCCTTCTATTGATACGCTTCCGTTGAGATAAGGAGTGATACTTCCATGATCATAGATATACTCGGCTACGCCGTGCCAAACAGGGACACCGGTATCCACCCTTTTAAGGCCTTTATGTGCAAATACCAGATATCCGTCTTCCCCCATGGCAAGGTGGCTGGCGGTGGCGATGCGATATTCTTGATCATCAACGATAGCTTCTTCGTATATCTTTAATGTACCGTCCTTAATCTTACCATGGCAGTATGGTTCAATCAGTTCGTGGGTATTTAGAGAATAATTTGCAAGCTCTAAATCTAAAACAGGATATGATATCGTGTATTTCACCTCTTTTGAAACCATTCCGAACGCCTGCGTACCTGTAGTGAAATACCCTCCGCGCCCGGGGTGGATCACATCCGCGGCAAGCCTGAAAAGTTCCTTTACGTCTGAACCCTTCAAGGTAAGAATAACTATGGTATCTTCACGGTTATCAGGTTCTGTAATTGCAAGCAGAGAACCAACGGTGATCTGCCCCGCTGTTATGGTGTTGTCTACATAGCCGCCGTTTAGGAAAACAAAGTCTATATCTTCAAACTTTTCACGGACATACCATGCAAGCCCGTCCGTAAAGAGGTTGCCGAGGGCGGTTTCTTTCGTTCTGGTGAGACGATCAAAATATCGCCCTGAGTATTCGATAGGACTGACCGGAAGTGTTTCTCCGAATATGTATTCGGTAGTTGCCGTTCCCAGCGAGAATTTAAAGTTATTAAAATCAATGGAAACATTGCTTGCTTCAGGAGTACCGTAATCATCATCACTCTGGATACTACCTGCGGTATTTTTGGCACCCACGTAAACTTTATTA
>JAITJJ010000023.1 GCA_031278965.1 Deferribacteraceae bacterium | reverse complement strand
AGGAAGGCGGATAAAACTGAAAGATTTGCCGAAAGATAATTATAACAGACCTTATGTCTTTAATCTAAGCTATGTAGGGAAATATTTCAACCACCTGACGGTTTCGGGAATAATAAATTATTCCACACCGCATAAAAAGCTGTACAGCGAAACAGAAGATGACGGGACGTCAACGCCTGGAGATAGGAACATTATTTCAGTTTACAAAACCATAGAGCTTGATGACTCTTTTACCCTTGACTGCACATTTTCATGGGAACAGAAAATTTACAAGGATCATAAAATTATCCTGACTTTAGAGGTAATGAATATCCTTGATTCAAAGAACAAGATAGGGGAGGGATACCGAACATATTATAAAGGCGATTATAACTATGATAAATTCCAGCTTGGCAGGCAGTTTTGGGCGGGGATAGGGTATGAGTTTTAAGTACCGGGCGTGGACAGGGCATTAAAAGACGGGATAGTTGATTCCGCAAAAATATATATTTAATCGGATTTTTTGGAAACGGGGGGATTTGATTTGTTTTTTCAAATTTGGCGCAAGGAATACCTGAAGTTAAACAAGGCGCTTTTTGCGCTCTTGCTTGTTCATATCGGGGTTGCGGTTTATCATTATCTTCGCATTCGCAACGCTTTTATTGTGAACGAGCCGGTTTTATTATGGAGCGATATAATTGAGAAAGGCGGCATATTTTTTTCAAGGTTTGAAAAACCTCTCTATCTCTCGTCCGTAATTCTGGCGGTTTTGCAGTTTTATCCTGAAACGGACAAGCGGCGTTTGCGTATATCGTGCCACCTTCCTATGAATGAACAGGTGATGTTGTGGGGTATGCTTGCCTTTTCCATACTTACCGTAACTATATATTGGTTTTTAGACCTGGCTGCCGCCTGTCTCACAGGGCTGCGCTATTTTCCTTATGACGTTTATTCGCAGCAGCCGCTTATTATGTTCTACTGGTATATCAAGGCACTGGTATTCTATGCGGTTTCCGCCGTTCTTACCCTGGAGCTCTCTTGGGGCGATAAATTCAGGCGGGGTATAATGCTTGCCGGGTTTTACAATCTTATAAATATGTCCGTATATAACTCCCCGCTTATCTATTTGATACCGCTTATTTTAACGGCTCTGATATTTATACCCGCAGTTTATTATCCTGCGCTGAGATTTCGCGAAGGGGGAGACGTATGAAGCCCATAGCGGGGTATTTGGTCATCCTTTCGGCGATTCTCTCTTTTGCCTGGGGTCTGCCGTTTTTCTACAGTATGGCGGCAAAAAAGAAAGCGGTTAGGCCTTTTGTGAGCTACAGCGTTGTAATAGACGATTTTGTTTACTCAAAACAGAGCCGGGGCAAAACGGTATATATGGACATGGCGGGCAACGAATACAGTCTGATGGAGTATGAAAAGCTTTTGCCGTTATTTTTTACGAGGGATCTTCAAAAGTGGGGGGAATACCCGCAGGATATAGGCGGGGTTCACATTCCGGCAGAAAAGGCGGTAAACTTTAGGGATACCGCCCGCATATCTCCTCATTTTGTGGATATGTCAAGGGCGAGGATACAGCTTTTCCCTCTTTTTGAAGCTGAAAGCAGCTTTACATCTTTAGAGTTTCCGAAAGAGCTTTTTAGGATAAAAAATCGTATGGAGTTTATAAACGCCGCCGACAACCGAATAAACAGGGAGAAGAGCGCTCTTTTTACAGAGGCTTTGAAAAACGAAAATTTTGCTTTCCCTGCGAAGATGATTTCCGGAAATACATACCCGCGCAAGCCCTATGATTTCGGCTATTTTGTGTTGGATGCTGAAAACAGTCTTTACCACATCTACCAGGCAAAAGGAGAGCCGGTTGTTAAAAATACGGGGATTGCCGTTAATAATATAGCTTTTATGCTGATAAGGGAGAATAATCATCTGCCGTATTACGGGCTTCTGGTTGACTCTGACGGGGGAGTATGGCAGATTCTGAAAGATGGGTATAAGCTCTTTAAGCTGGATGTAAAAGATTACGACCCGTATAGAAAAACCCTTGTATATATGCTTGATCCGCTCAATATAACATTGAAGGTGTCGGACGAAAAAGGGGAGGCGATCAGAATCACCACTCTGGACGGGGAGTTGGTGAAGGAGTATAACGGCAAGTTTGAGAGAAATATATACGGAGCGGGTTTATATAATGCTCTGTTTCCTTTTATTTTAAGAAATAATCCTTATAAATACGGGGAATATATAGACTTTGCCATAAGCAGAAACTATCCTGCGGCTCTTATATTTTCTGCTGTTTTAGCGTTTTTATATCTGATATTCATAAAGCGGGCGGGCGGGAAAAGATATTTTTTGATAAACACATCCCTTATAATTTTAAGCGGGATATACGCTTTTGCGGCAATACTTCTGCTGGAGGGGATAAAACGAAGGCAATAGCGGAGGCAGCGCACTCTCAACTCTCAAATTGCTTGCATCCGTTTTACGTAAAGGCAGCCGGTGGAATTGAACGCCCAAGGCCAAGCTGCCGGTGATTTTGCTGAACATCAAACGGCCGGCGGCTTGCCTTAAACAAGTTTATGCTTGAAAAAGGCGATTTCTAAAGGGTTTATGACATTTACACAAAATTATAAACAGAGCCTGATATTTATTACACCGCCAATGCGATAGAATCGCTTAACAACGTTATACGCAAAGCTATTAACAATCGCAAAATATTCCCTGATGACAATTCAGTTGATAGGTTAAACTAAAATCTTTTAAACCTCTTACCTTTACTCACCTCAGAACATTTACACAAAATTCTTTACACTCTCGGAAATTTAGGGTTACCTATATACTCACGCTTATGCTCTGAACGCTGTTTCTCTTTGTCCCAGACAGATTTGTAATTATAAACATACTCACGACTATTAATAAATTGTCTCCCCTATTGTTACGGAATTACAGGATGTAATGGAGTTTGCTCTCTCTTCTAAATCAGTATTCCGCTAGGCAAAAGCTTCGCTTAATTCCTCTTGTTCTTCTTTTATGAAGCCGTGGGTGATTATTGCGGCGGCCTTGTAGAAGGGCTCTCTGGCAAGTTTTTCAAGGTCATCACAAAAAGTGGGAATCCATGTATTTAGATGGTTTTCAAAAAAGTTTTTTTGCTTTGCCAAATAATCTTTCAGCGACTTTTCATCGCCTAAAGCAGTCGCATCGGCCGCTTTTTCACACAGCTTTGCCATGAATTCAAGCTCGAATGCTATATGATCTTCTGGTTCTGCAAACTCTTTGGAACGGCCAAGCATTTCATCCTGATAGCATCTGACCACATCGTCGCGTGCCTCCTGCATCAGAAGATGATCTTTGCTTGTGTACACGGATTCATAGGGGTAAGCGCCGCAATTTTTTGCGAGCCCTGCGCCGAAAAATGAGCGTGCATAGTCTCTAGCAAGATTAACCAAAGTAAATGGCGTTATTTCGGCCACAGCCTTGCCAAGCATGCGAAAGCCTCTGTCAAACTCGGTATTCTCATCAAAAAGCGTATAATCAAAGGCTTTAAGCATTTCAAGCAACTTGCCATCAACCTCTTTTAGGTACAGCTTCGACAATAGATTGTAAATTAGTGCTCTTTGCCTTAATGTCTCTTCCATAATAATTCTCTAATAATAACGGCTATATCATGTTCCCCACACGATTGGCAGTAATATTTATCAGCACAAAAAATGCCGTATTCCCTGCAAGTATCGCAAGTGCCTCTACTATAATAAATCCTAACCGTTTTTTGCCTATAAACTCCAGTGCAAGCGGCAACACAATGCCCACTACAATCACCCAACCAAACATAAGCTTTGCCGCAGAGCCTGTGATAAGCTCCATGCTAAGGTATTTGTCAGGTATTTCAAGCTGGGTCAAATGTTTCAGGAAACCACCCACTGCCACAATTTTCATCACAAGCCCGGCAATACGCGCTACCCTACCGATGGTTATTCCTCCCATGGCAATAACGCAGGCAAACATGAAGAAAGGGATATGCCATGAGTTCAATGCAGTGCGAGATGGTTTAACAAACAAAAGCATAAGCCCGTAAAATAAACACACTATCGCAACAGTGCCGATTAAAGCAACAACATAAAATATGGCACCTTCCTTATTCACAGTACTTATAGCAAGCACAGAAAAGACAATCATCATAGCAAGTCCAATGCTCATCATACTAAAACCCGCAGTAGGGTTTGAAAGCACATTGAATAATCTTGAGGGATTGCCGACTATAAATATAAGACTGACAAAACCTGCGACAAAAAAGAGTATGGACAAGGTCATCGATGTTTTAAAACCAGTCCTCTTAAATATCTGTGTGGCGCAAGCGGCCATATAAAACCCAACTCCCGCAGTAGCAAAAGCAGTAAGTATTGCAAGCGGGTATTTTATTGTAATTATCAGATCTCACTCCTTTTAATCCCCCCGGTTACCGGGGGGATTTTTCATATACTCACTTTGGCTGCCACTTCATATTACGCAGTATGTAACCGCCAACCGGTTTATTGCCTACATCCCGCTGCTGATAGAAGTTACTCTTTTCATTTTTTACTAGAACGGATGTAGGGTCTGTCATATCATCCATATCTCCAATCATCCTTGCTCTCCCTGGACAGTTGGCAACGCAATGAGCCTCTTCGCCTTTATCGGTAAGCTGGATACAGAGCGTGCATTTTTCCGCAACCCTCCGATCAGAGTTCATGATACGCGCCCCGTAAGGACAAGCATCAATACAGGATTCGCAACCGATACAAAGTGCACTGTCCACAAGAACAACGCCGTCTGCTCTCTTATATGTAGCGTTCGCTGGGCATACACGGATACACTCAGGGGTCTCGCAGTGGTGGCAAACATGGGGCATATAATACATCTCGGTTTTAGGGAAAGTACCCGTGGGACCAAGGCGCTCTATCCATGTCCAATATTTGCCAACTTCAACATCATTCTCAACCTTGCAGGAAATTACACATGAAAGGCATCCCACACATCGGTTCAGATCTATTATCATAGCTTTTTTTGCCATAGTACCAACTCCTTATGCTTGTTTTTTGGGCGCCCATTTTTTTAGGCGCGGGTCGCTGACAGATGTAATAATACCCTCCGGTACAGGTGCTTTGTATATTTTGACGGGGTAGGTTTTCAATAGGTTTGATCCAATAATCGGATCCCTGTACTGGTCATCTACCAGCATGTTTACACCTGAGATCTGCCAGCCATGATCAGGCGCAGGAAGTTCAGGGTAGTACCACGCGTGGTCAGCGCTTGCTACATCAGGAGCTATACCTGCGAAGATATCAACTGTTTGGCGGATTTTGCCCTTATGGCTTTCGATCCATACCCAGTCGCCCTGTTTTACGCCAATTTGTTTAGCGAGATCCGGGTGGATCTGCACTCTTGGTAACAAGTGGAGTTCACGGCAGTACGGAACCATACGTGTTTCAGAGTGAAAATAAACTGGCGAACGAACGCCCGTTATAAGGGTGATGTTATAGCCCTGTGCACGAAGTTTTCTGCCAGCTTCTGTATGTTCACTCAGGGGCGGTTCATAGTAACGCGGCAACTCTTCGCCGGGGTGGTAAGATTCAAGGATTGTTGACAGAAGCTCCAGCCTTGTTGTAGGTGTGGGGAAGCCTGTGAGACCGTCGTTACGAAGGGTTGTTTTTTCATAACGTCTGAATTCACCCCATTCAACCGGAGAAACCTTATTGTAGTCAAATGCGCCTTCCCGCTGATATTTGGCTTTAAAATCATCCCAGCTTGAAATACCCAAGCGCTCATGCAACAGCTCTACAGACTTATCGTTCATCTGCTTCATGGTTGGCCATTGAGTTCCCCATTCTTTTGGCCAATAGGGAATATTCATAGATTTGCAAAGTTCTACGATAATTACAGGGTCGGGCCTAGCCTCCCCCTGTGCTTTAACAGGTCCTGTCATTGCGCCAAGGATAGCATCTGCCCCTTGAGACGCTCTGACAACTTCATTTTCCAGCCAATGAGTTGACGGAAGGACTATATCTGCCAATTCTGCGGTCGGAGTCATGAAAATTTCGCTTGTGACATTGAACTCAAGAGATTTCCATGCTTCATAGTTACGCATGGAGTTTGCGTTCTGAGTGAAGCTCCCTGTCATGCCGATCTGCCCTTTAATAGGATATGGTTTCCCTGTCAGCATCATATCGCAACATACTGCGAGGTCGCCCACCGCGGGGGCTGAATACATAGTTGTTCCCCACGGCAACAATGGTATATTCCATGCCCCGGGGATCTGCTTGCGTTGTTCCGGCGTCGGATCGGGAATAGCCGGGGCTACGTTATATTGGATAAGCTTAAGGTGGTCATCTACGTTATCATCTCCGCCGCGGTGTCCGCCTTTAGTGTCGATATTGCCGGTCAACGAGGAGAGCAAAAATACTGTACGGATTGTTTGTATAGCATTACATGCGTGCTCCATGCCGTTGTTCGTAAAGATACCGCCGCCGTGTTTGAATGATCCGTAAGTTATAGCGGCTTCTTTGATAAGTTTTGGATCAACGCCGCAAATTTTTCCTGCATATTCAGGAGTGTAGTCCTTCACAGCATTTCTCATGCGGGTAAAAACCGTGTGCGCTTTGATTTTCTTGCCGTTCGCAAGAGTTACGTCGAATGTGCCCTCAAGAACCGGTTTTAATGTGCTGTACTCCGCAGGCCATGCCGACTTTTCCGCGTCAAACAACATGATTTTTTGGGATTTCCCATCATAAAAGGCAAATTTACGAGGTGATCCGCCTGTTTTTATATCTGATTCTTTGACGAGGCGAGTTCTGATATTAAGAGGTTCAATTCCGTTCTCAGACTGCATACCCTGTTTATACTTCCACACCCAACCGGACGGTTCTATTTCTTCTGAATAGAGGAAAGTGCCGTTTGACCATTTGGTTATGAAATTCGTATCGTATAGTTTGTTGTCGATAATTATCTTAACCCAGCTCATTGCGAGAGCAAGGTCTGTGCCCGGACGCGGAGCCAGCCAGTAATTGGCATGGGCACCGAGATTCTGCTGGCGTGGACCTATTATTATATGTTTTTTCGCCTTGTAACGTCCATCGATCAATAAAGCCGAAGAGGTGTCGTAATTTGACATTTCTTGGTTAGCTCCCCACTGCACTAAACAGTCAACACCTTCCGACATAGCCACATAGTTGCCGCCGCGGAAAAATGTCAGAGCGGCTGCCCATATACGCGGACCTTTGCAAACCTGTCCGGCAGTTTGACCTATATTGGAACTACCGAGTCCGGAAATCAGGTTCTGTACGGCATATGATGTGATGCGGCTTGTTCCGTGGTGCAGACGAATAGAATTGGCGCCATACTTCTTTTTTATCTCAAGAAAGTTTTTTGAAACCGTATTGATAGCTTCGTCCCAGCTGATTCTCACCCAACCGGGTTCTTGACCTTTAGGTTTGGTGCGTTTCATAGGATAAAGCAATCTGTCGGGGTGAAAACATGTCTGAATGGAAGCCGCACCCTTGGCACAACAGTTCCCCTTTGATGCGTGAGACGATTTGTCCCCCGTGATCTTGATAGGGCGGCCATTTTTTATGGTAACCCACACCGAACACTCAAATTTACCGCACCCCCGGCAAATTGAACGTACCTTTGATTCAGCATCGGCTTGAATGCCTTGAGCTGTTGCTATGCCCGCTGGTAAAGTGCGAAGCACAGTTGCAGCAACACCCATTGCTGCGGCGGTTTTGAGAAAACCGCGTCTGTTCATTTTCAGCATTGATTCCTCCTTATTCCTTAGAGTATCGTCAGGTTCATATTTTATATTTCAAAACATC
>JAITJJ010000211.1 GCA_031278965.1 Deferribacteraceae bacterium | reverse complement strand
CCGTTGGATACCAAAGGGAACCCCTATAGAAAACTACTCGGAAAACGAACTGCAGGCTATCGAAGAGTGGATAAATAACTACCCCCGTAAAATACTAGGGTGGAAATCGGCAAACGAAGTCTTCAAAAAATACCTCCTGGAGATTGTATGACTCTTTCGCATTTAATCTTGCAACTTACAATATTTTGTTGAGACGCGCCGCATAAAAATATTGAACGAATTCATTATTTGCTCTTAATGAAGACGATTCTGACAGGTTGGAATAGAGATATGGCGAACGGCAAGCCCCATTTTTATAGAATGCGGCTTATTTTTTTATTGCTTATTAAACCATTTATCGTTATACCTATTGTGTATGAAAAAATTTATTTTGCTGTCTGTTTCTTCCGTTTTTGTTATGACTGGTTGTATTCATAACGCGTCAAAAAACTCTGCCGTCTTTATTGAAGAGAGGGTTACGGTGGAGGAATATGCGGTGGAGCCCGTTACTTCCAAAGCCGAAGAGCGAATAAGAACCGACCAGCCTATTAAAGGGGTTGCAGTGGAACCCCCAAAATTCACCATATCATCTGCATTTTTTGACCTTGAAACTCATCAGGAGCCCTCAGAAGAATTAAAAGATATATTCCAGGTATTTGATATGCCTGTAACAGATACTCCGCGGGTTCAGCACTATATGAAATACTTCACCACCTCCGGCAGGGATAATATGCAGGCGTGGATCAACAGGTCCAACCGATATATGTATCTGGTAAAAGATATTTTTGAAAGAGAAGGGATTCCGTTAGACCTTGCGATGCTCTCTTTTACAGAGAGCGGTTTTAATCCGAACGCATATTCAAGAGCAGGGGCGGCAGGGATGTGGCAATTTATGCCCTCCACCGGCAAGATTTACGGTCTTGCCATAAGCGAGTGGGTTGATGAAAGGAGAGATTTTGAAAAATCTACCTTAGCGGCGGCAAGGCACTTAAAAGACCTCTATAAAATGTTTGACGACTGGTATCTTGCCCTTGCCGCGTACAATGCGGGTTCCGGCAGAATCCGCAAGGCAACCCAGAAGCACAATTCCAAAGACTTCTTTACCATAGCCGGCGCCCGCACCCTGAAACTTGAAACAAGAGATTATGTTCCAAAATATCTTGCACAGCTTCTTTTATATAAAAATCTCTTCGCCCACGGCTTTAGCCCTCCGGAGGAACTGCCCCTCCTATTTGAAACGGTGGAACTTACCTCTCAGGCAAACCTTATTGTGATAGCTCAAGCCATCGGCGCAACCTATGACGAGCTTAAAATGCTCAATCCGGAGCTTAGAACCCCCGTTACTCCGCCATCTTCCAAATACCGCCTGAGAGTTCCTTTCGGGAAGAAGGAGCTTTTAGCCGGGCTATTGAAGGACGGCAAATTTGATCAGCTGCGCTACACCCTTTACCGCGCTCAGGCAGGCGAAAGCCTTGCCGCAATCGCAAAGCGTTACGGCGTATCTGTTGAAGGGATTCAGAAGATAAACGGCTTGGCATATTCCAAGATTTACTCCTCCAAGTTAATCTTTATCCCTAAAAAAGGCGAAAAACTCACCGCTCTGGATTTGCAGTTTGCCAAAGAGGTTCAGGGATTATCCCCGAAATATCATACTGTCCGCAAAGGGGATAATCTAACCGTAATCTCCAGAAAATACAATATACCGCTCTATGTCCTGATTAGAATGAATCCAAAGGTAAATCCCAAAAAGATATATCCGGGGCAGGTGCTGGTGATCTCAAGGGGCGGGCTTGTAGGCTGAAAAGCGGATGAGGATTTTGGTTTTTAACCCAGCGTTCATAGGTGATGCTGTCCTCACTACACCGCTTGCAAATGCCTTGACAAAGTTGCCGGGGAAGCCGGAAGTTTTTTTATGCGTCCGCCCGGAGGCTGCACCTCTCTTTAAGAATCTCCCGTTTAAGACAATTGTATTTGACAAACGCTGCGCTGACGGCGGAGTGCGCGGTACCATAAAGTTCATCTCAAAACTGAAGGAGATGAATTTCACCGCCGTTTATTCTCCGCACCGGTCAGTGCGTTCAGCCATTGTTTTGGCGCTTGCGGGGATACCGCTGAGGGTTGGCTTTTCCTCGTCCGCGGGGAGTTTTTTATACACCTGTCTTGTAAAACGGGATAAGGCATTGCATGAGATTCGCCGCAACCTTGCCCTGCTCCCTGATGATGCCCGCCATTTTGCAACGGAAGATACTTTGACCTATACCGATTTTGAATATAAAAGAGAGCTTGAAAAGGGATTGAAAGACGGAGCGCCGATTATAGGGATTGCGGCCGGTTCCGTCTGGGAGACCAAAAGGTGGGAAACCGTTTATTTTGCTCAACTAGCCAAACTCCTTTCCGATAAAGGTTATCGAATCGCTTTATTTGGGGGGCCGGGAGACAGGGCGGTAAACTCTCTGCTTACAGAGCATCTAAAGCGGGACGGCGTTACATATTATGATTTTGCAAATACCATCCCCTTTGAAAAATATCCGGCTGCGCTAGATATGGCGGCTCTTCTGATCTCCAATGACAGCGCTCCGGTTCATATTGCTGAGAGCCGCAATATCCCTGTTATCGCCATATTCGGACCAACTGCGCCCGCCTTCGGATTTGCACCGATAAAACCAAAGAGCGCCGTATGTGAGGTAAAAGGGCTCCCGTGCCGCCCCTGCGCTATCCATGGCGGAAGATGCTGCCCCAAAGGGCATTTCCGCTGCATGAAAGAGCTCCTTCCGGAAGCTGTGCTAAAAACAGCTTTGGAACTGCTTAAATGAATATTCTCTTTATCCGTTTCAGCTCACTTGGAGATACGGTTTTAGTGACCGGAGTTTTACGTGCCTTTGTGCTTAAAACTTCAAATAAACACACTATAAATATCCTCACTTTTAAGGAATACACCGATATATTTGAGGGAGCGGACTTTGTTAATAAAATATATACGGTTCCCAAAGCCATCCCTTTAGGCGGCTATATAGAATTTTTAAAATCTCTCCCCCCCTTTGATATAACAGTTGACCTCCACTGCAATCTGCGTTCCCGTTTAGCGGGGTATTTCGCTGCTGGAAAGGTGCTGAGGTATAACAAACGTCCCTTTGCCCGTCGTGCTTTTGTAAAATTTAGGTTATGCCGAAAAGAATTATCCCTTCACACGGTGGAACGCTATGCGGCGGGGTTTTACCCCTTTTTTGGGCTTGATGTTCCGAACAGAGAGGAACTGCGCCCGTTTATAGCAAAATCAGCGGCGGCATCTCTCCATAAAAATGGCAAGAAAGCTATTATCATTCACCCGTTTGCAAGCAAACCGACTAAAGAGTGGTGTTACTTTCCAAAACTAACAGAGGTTCTTATGCATAGCGGCTTTGATGTTCAGATTATCGGAAAGCCGTCATATGATATATCCGGCGCTTATCCTATCCCCCATACCCCTACCCCCGAAATCAGTGACCTTATTAAAATTATCGGCAAGGCGGATCTTCTGGTTGCCACCGATTCCGGCCCTATGCATATTGCGATAGCGCTGGGGGTAAAGGTTATTGCAATCTTCGGGAGCACTTCAAAAGAGCTGGGCTTTTACCCTGATTTTTCAGGAGCAACAGTAATGGAGGAAGATCTCCCCTGCCGCCCCTGCCATATTCATGGGGCTGAAAAGTGCAGACGCGGAGATTTTGCATGCATGCAAAGGATAACGCCTGACAAGGTGTTTGATGCGGTTTTGAAGGTATTAAGCGGAGCGTAAGAAAAAACGTTGAAATACATTTAGGATATGCTTACCTTTTTTAGTGAAATAGTTTAAACTTATTGCTATTATGGGGTAGTCCTTATTCGCTTGCGGACATCTCTTTTTATTTTGGGGATAGTTTATGAAATATAATTTTACCGAATTGGAAGCAAAGTGGCAGAAGAGGTGGGAGGAAGACCGGATTTTTGAAGCCGTCCATCATCAGCAATTGCCGAAATTTTACTGTTTGGAGATGTTCCCGTATCCTTCGGGGAATATCCATATGGGGCATTTCCGCAACTATGTCATAGGTGACGCCATCGCCCGTCACAAGTTTATGCGGGGCTTTAACGTTCTGCACCCCATCGGTTGGGATGCCTTCGGGCTTCCTGCGGAGAACGCCGCCCGCGAAAACAAGAGGCACCCCGCGGAGTGGACATACGACAATATTAAAAAAATGAGCTCCCAATTGCACCGCATGGGGCTTTCCTATGATTGGTCGCGGGAGATCACCACCTGCGATCCCGCCTATTACAAGTGGGAACAAGAGCTTTTTATCAAAATGTGGGAAAAAGGGCTTGCCTATAAAAAACACTCCAAGGTGAACTGGTGCGAGAGTTGCGGAACCGTTCTTGCCAATGAACAGGTGGATGACGGCATCTGTTGGCGGTGCGGGAATCTAGTCGTTCAGAAAGAGCTTGAGCAATGGTTTTTTAAAATCACCGATTATTCGGAAGAGCTTCTCAACAATATACCAAACCTTCACGGCTGGCCCGAAAGGGTACTCACTATGCAGCGCAACTGGATAGGAAAATCTGCGGGGGCGGAGATCACCTTTGATATTTGGAACAGAGACGAAAAGATTACAGTTTTTTCCACCCGTCCCGACACCCTTTACGGTGCAACTTTCATGCTTTTGGCGGCGGAACACCCCCTCTCTTTAACGCTTATTGAGGGCGCTAAAAACGAGGAAGCGGGGCGTGCGTTTATAAAGGAAATATCCGGTATGAGCCGCGAAAACCGCCTCACGGATAAAGAAAAAAGAGGTTTTTTTACCGGAGCTTACTGCATAAACCCCCTCACCTGCGAAGAAATTCCGATATATATTGCAAACTATGTGCTTACCGATTACGGAACCGGCGCTGTAATGGCAGTTCCCGCCCATGATGAGCGAGATTTTGATTTTGCTAAAGCCTATAACCTGCCCATTAGAGTTGTTATATCTCCAGTGGGCGGAATAGTGGAAAGCGAG
>JAITJJ010000198.1 GCA_031278965.1 Deferribacteraceae bacterium | reverse complement strand
TAATCCTCGCTGATAAAACCTGTTCCCATACGCATTAGAGAGTATTTTAAAAGCGAGACTGCTTTTTCCGGATTGTATTGGCAGGAGTAGATTGGCTGGGGGCATCCAAATAAACTGGCTGGCCCGTCCGTCCGTTGGGGCACTTACACGTCCCAACGTTATATTGAGGCCATTTATGATGGGCTAAAACCTGTCTCCTGTCCGAAAACAAGCTGGTTTCCCCTTCACATAAACCTCAGCTTTATATATAAATACAAAAAGTTGAGGGTGAAGGGGAATTTTTTACAGGTGTGAATACTCTATATTATCTATGATCTTTGTGAGGCTTTTCAGCAAAGCGTTTTTTTCTTCCTCATTAAAGCCCTTAAACATGACCCCATCAAAGTCCTCAAGCAGCTTTTCGATTTCCATAAAACGCTCCGCACCCAAACTTGTGCTGTTGATACGCAGTTTTCTCCCGTCCGTATCGTCAGGAGACTTATATATAAGCCCCGCCTTCTCCATGCGGGCAAGGTTCATAGTCACGGAGGCCTGAGTGAGGGAGAGACGGCTTGCGATCTCATTTAGGGTTAAATTAGGTTCATCCTTTAGAATACTCAATATAGGGGGTTGTGCAAGGTGCAATCCCACGCTTTCTGAAAGTGACCTTAACGCGCCGGAGCGCACTTTGCCGAGTTTTCCGAGAATACTTGATGATTTTTTGTACTTCATAATATAGCTCCTTGTCGTTGATATAACACACTTTATAATAGAAATGGGGATATTGGATAAAAAAATTATGATCTATAGACAATAATTGTATAACACATTACATCTGATTGATAATTAGAGGGTTTTTATACGTTAGATTTTTTATGTCCGCAACATAAAGCTTCAAACTTATTGAATGAATTCGTTTATTCTCACGGGGTCTTATATAGACGTGTGTATAGGAAAGATTTCGCCCCCTTAATCTAGCGGGAATATGGCGATACAAGAGTAGAAGCAGGTATCAGGGGAAAAAAAGCGCTCCCTTTGGATATTATTAATTAATTACAACATAAAATTCAAAAGATGTTGTATGAGCATTTAATTTGCAAAAAACAGTGAGAGCCTGAAAAGTCCAGCATTTCACTGACAAAAAACCTTATTATTACGGTATAATTTTGATAATATCACCCACCTTTTTGGCTATACCGAAATTGAAAAAGTTTCAGGAGATCTTGAGCGTTTGCATTTGGTATTTGAAGGGATGGACGAAGAAACGTTAATGCACCGTTTGGAAAGGAAGCGGGGCAAGGGTCGTTAAATGAAATATTGACATCATCCGCCTTTGGTGTTACACACTCCCTATGGATGATCCCCAAACAAAAGTTTTACCGATTGCCCTCGCTTCGGATCACGGTGGATTTCGCCTTAAATCTCTTATTTCAGCAGAAGTTAAGCGGCTTGGGTTGGAGGTTTTTGATTTAGGCGTTTTTGACGAATTGAGCGCGGACTATCCCGATCAGGCAAAACTCCTTGCAGAAAGGGTTCTTAGCGGTAATTCTGAAAAGGGAGTGCTAGTCTGCGGCACCGGCATCGGCATGAGCATTGCGGCAAACCGCTTTAAGGGTATCCGTGCCGCCCTCTGTCACGATGAATATACCGCCAGAATGTCACGCCTTCACAATAACGCCAATGTTCTGGTTTTAGGGGGGCGCGTGCTTGGGGATGCGGCGGCGCTTGGAATTCTTAACGTCTGGCTTTCCGAGGATTTCGAGGGCGGGCGCCATCTCACGCGGATCAATAAATTGGAAGCTCTCGGTTAATCATAAATATATAAAGGGGAATATTAATGTATGAAAGTGTAAAATTATCAGATATTGATGTTTATAACGCCTTGACCGCGGAAAGTGTTAGGCAGGAAGAACATTTGGAGCTTATCGCAAGCGAAAACTTTGTTTCAAAAGCTGTCCTTGAGGCGGCGGGGTCTGTATTTACCAATAAATACGCTGAAGGATACCCCGCCAAACGCTATTACGGAGGGTGCGCTTTTGCAGATGTTGTTGAAAGCCTTGCCATAGAACGGGTTAAGAAGTTGTTTGGAGCGGAATTTGCCAATGTTCAGCCTCACTCCGGTTCTCAGGCAAATTGTGCGGCATATTTCTCCCTCTTGAACCCCGGAGATACTATCTTGGGGATGAACCTCTCCCACGGCGGCCACCTCACACATGGCGCTGCGGTAAACTTTTCCGGACGTTTTTTTAAAGTCTATGCCTACGGGGTTTCTCCCAAAGATGAGCGCATTGACTACGATGAAGTGGAAAAACTTGCTCTGGAGCATAAGCCGCGAATGATCTTGGCAGGAGCAAGCGCCTATTCAAGGATACTTGATTTTAAGCGTTTTAAGGAGATTGCAGACAGGGTAAACGCCTATTTTGTTGTGGATATGGCGCATATTGCGGGGCTTGTTGCCGCAGGGGAACACCCGAGCCCGGTTCCATATGCGGATATTGTCACCACTACCACCCATAAAACTTTACGGGGACCTAGGGGCGGGGTGATCCTCGCCAAAGAGGAATACGGCAAAAAGATTAACTCTCAGGTTTTCCCCGGCTTTCAAGGCGGACCGCTTATGCATATCATAGCGGCAAAAGCTGTAGCCTTTAAAGAAGCCCTTTCACCAGAATTTAAGAGCTATAGCAAAAGGGTGGTTGAAAATGCCAAGACCTTAGCGGAGACCTTAACAAAACGGGGGTTTCGCATAGTATCCGGCGGCACCGACAATCACCTCCTCTTGGTTGATGTCTACTCCCGCGGGATAACTGGAAAAGATGCCCAAACCGCCCTTGAAAGCGCCAACATCACTGTAAACAAAAATACTATTCCCAATGAAACTTTAAGCCCTATGGTGACAAGCGGCATCCGCATCGGGAGCGCCGCTGTTACCACGAGGGGGATGAACACAGGGGAGATGGAGTTTATCGGCGGTTTTATAGCCGATATTCTGGAAAATATCTCAAAACCGGAGCATATCAGAGAGATAAAAGCGAAGATTCTGGAACTCGTATCAAGATTTCCCATATATAAAAGGGAACTAGCGTGAAGAGGGAAACCCCGCGCCCATCTTGGGACGCCTACTTTGTGAAGATTGTAAAAGTGGCGGCAACCCGCTCTACCTGCCTTAGGAGAAGCGTGGGGGCGCTTTTGGTTAAAGATAACAGAATATTAGCCTCTGGATATAACGGTGTTCCCAAAGGGCTGCCCCACTGCGAAAAAACCGGGTGTCTTAGGGAGAAGTTAAAAGTACCCTCCGGGGAACGCCATGAGATATGCCGCGGACTGCATGCGGAGCAAAATGTTATTATTCAAGCTGCCCTATACGGGGTCCCCATATCCGGAGCAACCATCTATTGCACCAACAGACCGTGCAGTATCTGCACAAAGATGATTATAAACGCTGAAATTGAGAGGGTAGTTTATCTGGAAGACTACAATGACGCTTTGGCGGAAGAACTCATCCGTCAGACCGATATAAGGCTTTTGCAGTATAAAGGGGAAGAAATGTGAATATAGCGGATTTTGGGCGCTCCCGCATCCTTGTAATAGGCGATATTATCTTGGATAAATATATTTACGGTTCCGTATCCCGCATATCCCCTGAGGCCCCGGTCCCTGTGGTTAAAGCGGGTTCCGAATCCTACTCTCTGGGTGGAGCCGCCAACGTATCGGCTAATATCGCTGCGCTTAAAGCGGAGGCAACTTTGCTCGGAGCGGTGGGAGAGGATGAGCATAGGGCGATTCTTGAAAAGCTCCTTAAAAATAAACGGATAATCCCCGCTCTCTATAACTCCGGCTTTTCCACTACTGCAAAGATTAGGGTGATTGGAGAACATCAGCAGATAGTCCGGATAGATTATGAGGACATACTCCCCCCAAGCAATAAAGCGGCGGCACTTATAACAGAGGAGTTTTACAAACTCCTCCCCCAAACCGATGCGGTGATTATATCTGATTACGGCAAAGGGGTTGTAAGCTCAGAGCTTTCCGAATATATCATGCAAACTGCAAACAGTGCGGGGAAACCTGTTATAGTTGATCCAAAGGGGGCGGATTGGGGGAGATACCGGGGGGCATTTGCCGTTACTCCCAATGTCAGGGAGCTTTCCCTTGCGGCAGGTTATAAGATAAATAATACCGATGAGGAGATCATTGCGGCAGGGAAAGTTATTCGCAAAAAATTCAATCTGACATACCTTATCGTCACCCGTTCCGAGATGGGAATCTCTGTGATAAAAGAGGACGGGGCGTTTCATATCCCCACTCAAACTCAGGAGGTCTTTGATGTTTCCGGCGCCGGTGATACTGTGGTCGGGGTTCTTGCCTGCGCCGCTGCCGTAGGCTGCGGCATTGAGGATGCGGTTTATGCGGCAAATCTTGCGGCGGGGCTTGTTATAAAACATATGGGGACGGTGCCTGTGGATTACGCCGCCCTTTCGGATGCGCTTGGGGGAGCCGAAGGGGTTATATCCGCCGAAAGTGCGGAAAATCTTATAAAAGAATATCAAAAATCAGGGAAAAAGGTGGTTTTTACCAACGGGTGTTTTGATATTCTGCATCGCGGACATATGGAATACCTTGCGAAAGCCCGACAGTTGGGCGATCTGCTGATACTCGGCTTAAACGGGGATGCGAGCGTTAAAAGGCTTAAAGGGGAGAGCCGTCCCGTTAACAGTGAGGCGGATCGCGCCTACCTCCTCCTTGCTTCAAAGGCAGTTGACAAGGTGGTTATCTTTAACGAGGATACTCCCCGCGAACTTTTAAGCCGCCTTAAACCGGACATTCTGGTGAAGGGCGGGGATTACAAAGCAGATGACGTCATAGGGAGGGAATATGCCGGCAAGGTTGTTATTATCCCTTTTGTGAACGGGTATTCCACTACAGAGATAATAGATAGGTTGAAATAGGGGAGGTTTTATGGAACAGATTATTCTGGTAACTGGGGGGGCTGGCTTTATCGGATTTAATCTGGTAAAGAAGTTGAATGATCTCGGCTGTAATGGTATACTGATTACGGATGATCTGACGGACGGGGCAAAGTGCAAAAATCTTGCAAAGCTTGATTTTAAGGATTATCTGGATTATCGGGAGCTTTTTGGACAATGGAAAAAGCTTAAAAACTATGTCAAAGTGATCTTTCATCAAGGGGCGTGCTCTGATACCACCGTCATGAACGGCAGGTATATGATGGAAATAAACTATGAATACTCCAAAGACCTTCTCTTGCGTGCCAACAGAGGGGACATCCCGTTTATTTACGCATCCAGCGCGGCAGTTTACGGAAACGGGACTACCGGCTTTGCGGAAAAGAGGGAGTGCGAATCCCCCCTAAATCCATATGCCTTTTCCAAATTCCAATTTGATCGCTTTGTTCAATGGGTGTTAAGTAACGGCAACAATACAGAAAAGATAATCGGCTTGCGCTATTTTAACGTATACGGTCCCGGCGAGGCTCACAAAGGAAAGATGGCATCCGTTGCCTATCACCTCTATAAGCAGATGAAAAGGGGAGAAACTCTGAAACTCTTTGAAGGAAGCGATTCCTTCTTAAGGGATTTTATATATGTCGATGATGTGGTGTCGGTGATCATCCATATGTGGCAGAACAAGGTTCCGTCCGGTATCTATAACTGCGGAACCGGCAAAGCGGAGAGTTTTACGGATGTTGCCGAAGCGGTGCGGGCGGGTTATCCGCAGACGGGGATAGAGTATATCCCGTTCCCTGAAGAGTTAAAGGGGAAGTATCAGAAGTTCACCCAAGCGGATCTTAAAAAGCTGCGGGAAACTGCGGGGTATAGCGATTATTTTAAAAGTGTAAAAGAAGGGGTAAGTGAGTATATAAAGGTTCTGGACGCTTTGGAATATGCTCAGGGGATTTGACTTATATAAGCTAAAACACCGTATTTATATTAAACCCAGTTACAGTGGCGGTATTGTTATCGTTTATAGTGAAAGACAGGGCGGTACCTTTAGCCGGATATACGGAGAGCCCGAACATATAAGCTCCGTTGGGGACAAGAAAATTAAAGCCTATCAAAGAAATTGGACGAAAGCCTAGCTCAAGCGAATAGGAGCTCTTATTGTCTTCTCCTACTTCCTCATATAAACGCAGATCAAGCTGATCTCCCGTAATCCTCCGCGTAGCATAGGACAAAAGGGCGGATGAGAGTCCGAAATACAGTTGGGTTCGGGTGACATTATCATCAAAGGCATAGCGTTCAACGGCGGGGGATAGCTCTTCGGCTATATTAAATACGGTTTGCATCCCCCCGTCTTTTCCGCCGGGAATATTATGCGATATAACTTCTTTTGGAATAGCGACACCGGAATTTTCGCTTTCCCCCTCGTTCAGATAGGAAAAGTGCGGCACATTTGAGCTCAGATAGCTGAACTCCGCAATATCCGCCATAACGGACTGTGAAAAGAACAGCAAAATAACCAAAAAAAAGCGTTTCCTCATAAAGCTCCTAAAATGTTAAACAAGTTATAGATGTTAAGTATATATTGCTTTGATCATTAAATGTCAAATTTTTTCCGTCAAATATATTAGAAGTTTCTTTTTATCTGCTATTATTAAAGATTTTCTTTAAGTATATTTAAATAATAGGCAATAAGAGTGTTCATGTTTTTTAAGATATGGCTGAATTTGCGATAATCGTTTGTAAAATGAAGGAGGGGTGGGAAAAAGGAGGTTAGGAGATCTGGAAATGTTCCCAACCTCCTAACCTCCTGTGAATTTTATAGTTTTATAGATTCTGTTTTGCGGATTATGGTGACTCTCCCCGCTTCAAACTTCACTTCAAGCGAGCCATAAAAACCGGAGTCCAGAATCTCGCGGATCATCTCATAGAGCTTTGTCATCTGGGACTTTGCCGCCTGTTCTGTTTTAATATTTAATGCAGACATAGTAATCCTCCATAGTTAATGAGTTTAATAAACATCATTAGCCGCCGCTAATCAGGGTAAGCGCCATCTGAGGCAGTTGGTTTGCCTGCGCCAGCATTGCTATACCCGATTGAACCAGTATCTGGTTCTTTGCATAGGTTGTGCTCTCTTCCGCCACATCCAGGTCTCTTATGCGGCTTTCGCTCGCCACAAGGTATTCTGTTGCGGTGGCAAGGTTTTCAATCGTATGCTCCAAGCGGGAGACCTGCGCCCCTACCGTTGCCCTTGCGGATACAACCATGGTAAGAGCCCGGTCAATCTTTCCTATGGCTTGCTGAGCGCGTTCCTGCGATACAAGGGTAACGTTTTCAAGCCCAAGCCCCACAAGGTCAAGCTGCGGTATGGAGACATTGAGGTGCTGCCCCTTGTTTGCCCCTATCTGGAGCGAAGTTCTGTTGTCCACAAGGTGGAGGTGAAAACGTTGGTTTGCAAGGGCGGGATCGCTTGCGAAAGAGATGGAGTTTGTGGCAGAGTTCCATGAAGACAATACCCCTGCTCTGGAATCAAGCACAAGGTCAATGCCGTTTATGAGGGTGTATATCCTGTCATCTCCGGTGACTTCAGTGCCGACAAGGTTTCCTGTGTGGGCATCCCGTATGGTAACGGTGGTTTCGTTATTCTCGTAGCTCTGAACGGTGGCGATACCTAGGGCGTTTATCAAGGTTTGATCCCCTATGAAGGAGAGGCTGCTCTGTTCGCCGGTGAGAGCGGTTTGAATGAGCATGGTGCCTTTAATGGTGCCCCAGCCAGTGGGATCGGGAACCGTGATATAACGGACCAGATTAGCGTTTACCTGAGCGTCTTCGCTTCCCATATCAAGGTCTTCAACGATAGCCTTGTTCAGCTTTTCCACAAGAGTGGCGATGGTGTCGTTGCCCTCAATATGAACAACTGCCTGTTGCCCATTCCCGTAGATGATGAGCTCCTGTTTGTTTTCAAAAACGTTGTTGCCGTCCGCATCCACAAATTGGGTTATATCCCTTAACCTTGTGGTGGTGGTTGCGGCTTCTCCTCCCCCGACTACGGCAACTTGGAACGCGCCTACATCGGTGGTGCCGAGCTGCCCAAGCGGAGGATAACCAGTGACTACCGAAGTTCTTGTATCAGGCTGTTCCTTAAAGTTTAGAGTGATATTCCCGAAGTTGATATTGCCGGTCTTATCATCCATCTCCGCTATATGGACAGTCACCGCGTTCAGATCAAGGATAGTATCGCCGTTATCCGCCTTTGTAAGGGAAGATGTGGCAGTGTATACAAGGGTAGGTCCCGCTCCGTTCTGGCTTATTTGAATGGTGCCGCCGCCTATTTTTGCCAAAGTGACGCTAGCACTTGTAGATACTGGCACTCCTGCGGAAACCGCCGTAAGGAGTTTATCTCCCTGATGAATAATCCCGCTGCCTATGGTGATGGTATATGCAGCGCTGATTGCCGTGATACCTAAAGACGGATCGGAATATACAAATGATATGTTATCAGTGTTGCCGGCAGGATTATTGAGAACGGTCTGCCATGCCCCGACTTCCCCGGTCTTCGCATCATAAAAGCGAACGCGGAAATCTGCACCGGTTACCCCTGTTGCGGCAGAGGTTATGTCTTCCAGGAATTCAATTTCAAAATAGCCGCTTCTGGTTGTGCCCACGGCAGAATAACCGGAAGCCGATGCAGGCAGGGTTGCCGTCCAAGCGGAATCCTTCTGCTTGAATTCGGAAAGGATACTGGAAGTTGCTGCTGTAGCGCTTGTCGTGGAGTTGGTTCCGATCGTAAACTCCAACGGGCTGCCGCTCGTGGGGGATAGGGATATAGGGTTAGAGACGCTCCCTACATTTGTGTCGTTTGCTGTGCTTGTGATCTCCGCCGCAATCCTCCCCTCCTGCAAGGTGAAGATGTGGGTTTTGTAGATCTCGTTTCTGCCAGGACGCACCGACATGGCGATCTCATAGTTCCCTTCCGTCACCGGAGAACGCACTATAGCTGAGATATACTGCGAATCACTTGACCATAGGGCCGTTCCGTCTCCGTTGATAAGTTTTCTGGTATTAAACTCTGTGGAGGTGGAGATCCGATCAATTTCAGCTTTAAGCTGATCGATCTCTTTTTGAAGCTCCAAACGGTCGTTAGTGGTGTATATGCCGTTTGCCGCCTGGACTGCCAGTTCCCGCATCCTTTGGAGGATGTTGGAGGTTTGTTCCATAGCTCCTTCCGCAGTCTGAAGATAGGAGATACCGTCTTGGGCGTTCATTTTCGCCCTTTTCATGCCGGAAATCTGCCCTCTCATCTTTTCGGAAATTGCTAATCCCGATGCGTCATCAGCCGCATGGTTAATTCTGAGACCAGAAGATAGGCGTTCAATGGATTTGCCCAATGCTGTCTGGTTTGTTGCCAGATACCGCTGACTTGTCAGCGCGTATAGATTCTGATAAACTGTTAACGCCATATTATCCTCCTTGATTTTTTCAATAGAGGCGCTGCACATCCTTGTGCTATGTTCTTTTCGGCAGAAATTTAGGAAAACTTTAGAAAAAAAATAAGATTGTCCATTTTGTTGTACTAATTAGAGTTGATCGGATTAAATGCCTATCTTTTTGATAATACTGAGATCTCTGTTCCAAAAATAAAGGGACGTCCCCCAACATGGCGATCTTTTATATTAAGTTTATCATAGTCCCAGTAATCGAGAATCACCGACTTAAAATTGGAGATTTTGTTATTTAGCTCCGGAACTTTAGCAATCCCTATTTGCAGCGGGGTTTGGTTCTCTTTATAGCTGTTTTTTCTTAGGAAGTTGAACCATAGCAGGTAGACAACCATCTTTTGTTGCAGATAATGTGTGCTGTTAAAGGCTTCTATCGTATAGAACCCGTCTTCTATCAGGTTATGAGAGGTCTCCGCATCCGCTTGCCAAGTGTGGGCTTTAGGCGGAATTGTCTTGTGTATCATTGAATAGCTTTCAACTTTTTCGGTAAATGCGCTATCCTTTTTGGCATTCCAAGAACCTATGAACTCGCTGCCGTTATCCGTTAAGTCATTATAAACAAACTATATTTTAAAAGAAAAGAGAAGCTTTTCTTTTAAAATATAACACCGAACAAACCCTGCCTTATCGGCTTCCGCTTTATCTCTTTCCACTCTGCTGGCGAAAACGCCTTTAACCTCAACGGGTGAGATCACGATCTCCGGGGTACATCCCACGGATAATATCCCCGTCGTTAATTCTGAAAGCAGGGAAAGTTTTCACCCCTTTTATGTCAGAAACGGCAAAACCCAAGAGGGCCTCTTTGGTGATTAAATATTTGGTATCCACAACTGTAAACTCTTTAAGAGGTTCCGGAATGATAAACTCTGCCGCAAATATAAAAGTGCCGCTGTAAACAGGAACTTTGTAAATAGAGCGCTTTTTAATATCTGTGTCAATATTTCCAGCCGCTGCTACTTTTTCCGGTATTATGTATCCATAGCGGGTTTCCGGCTGCCCTTCCCGTTTTTTAACCGCTTCATAGGTGAGCAGTATCACCGGCGACAAAATGTTCTGCGAACCGCCGAAACTATTCGATATCTCCGAAGTAGCATCGTTTAGCAACCAGCGTTGTTCATTTACCAGAGAATCGATAAATAGGAAAGGGATGATTAAAAGGAGGAGAAGAAGAATTATAAACGCCGGTTTAATTGCAAGTCTCATGAAAACCCACCAAATATTAATCGATTAAGAATAACACAGAGGGGAAAAATTAACAATAGGAAAATATATTTAGAAAGGGGTTACATTTAGTCATAACTATACCGGCATAAACATATCTATATTTAGGATGGGGTGCTGATGAAAAAGAACAGGTTGATTGCCGCTGTCCTAAGGAATGGCCGCACTGCTGAAGACTCTGTTTATAATTTTGTGTAAATGCCGCAACTCCCCTGGAATTCGCCTTTTATTCAGTGCCTTCCTAAAATATAAAAAAGAGAAGCCAGAAATTTTATGCTCCTTATCCTTTTTTTTCGGGAAAAGTAAGTTCTTTTAACTCTGTAAGGCTTGTAAGATTCCCCTTATTATTATATAACTTAACATCGGAGGTGGCGAGTGCGTTCAGCTAAAATTGTCCGTAAAACTAAGGAAACATCCATAGAGCTCTCTCTTAATATTGACGGCGGAGATATTGCGATAGACACCGGTATCGGCTTTTTTGACCATATGTTGGAACTTTTTGCTTTTCATGGGGGTTTTGGGCTCTCCCTCAAGGCAAAAGGGGATATAAATGTGGACGGGCACCACACGGTGGAAGACGCTGGGATCGCCTTCGGTGAGGCGTTTTATTCGGCTTTGGGGGATAAGGTCGGCATCTCCCGCTATGCTCAAACCCTCCTCCCCATGGATGAAACTTTGGCGGAATCTGCCGTAGACATCAGCGGGCGGGCAGCCTTGGTTTTTAACGTCGCTTTTCCCCCGGGTTCCGCTGGCTTTGATATGGAGCTTGTGGAGGAGTTTTTTCGCGCCTTTGCCGCAAACGCAAAAATAACTCTCCATATCAACCTGCGTTACGGAAAGAATAACCACCATATAGCTGAGGCAGTATTCAAGTCCGCGGCGCGCTCTTTAAGGGAGGCTGTAAAAATAACTTCCGATGCCCTCCCTTCTACAAAAGGCTGTTTGGCTTAAAATGCTTGTTATCCCTGCTATTGACCTGCAAGATGGGAAAGCGGTGCGGCTCACAAAGGGAGTGCTGGCTTCCCCCACAGTATATTCGGAAGATCCTCCGCAGCTTGCGGAACGTTTTAAGGATGCGGGTGTTAAGCGGTTGCATATAGTTGATCTTGACGGGGCAAAAACCGGAAACACTGTAAACCTTGCGATAATAGAGAAAATTGCAAAACTGGGGATGCAAGCGGAGATTGGGGGAGGGATTCGGGATATGGACTCTGCGGAGCGTGTTTTTAATGCGGGAGCGGCTTTCGTTATAGTAGGCACCGCCGCTGTGAAAGACAAGGTATTTGTTATGGAGCTTGCTGCAAAATACCCTCAAAAGGTTATTTTGGGGATAGATGTCCGGACAGGTAATGGCGGGGTAAATTCAGAGAGCGGTTTTGCCGCCGCTGACGGGTGGCAGACCTCAACTAAGATTAGGGCGGCGGATCTTGCAGCGGGATATAAAAGCGCTGCAGTAGAGAGCATCATCTTTACGGACATAGAGAAAGACGGCACATTGGGCGGGGTAAACCTTTCCGGAGTTGCTTCCTTTGCGGATCTCTCGCCGTTCAAGGTTATCGCAAGCGGAGGAGTGGCAAGCCGAAAGGATATCGACGATCTTAAAGCCCTTAGCCATCCGAATATATACGGCGTGATAGTCGGAAAGGCCATCTATGAAAAAAAAATCGCTCTGTCTGAGATCGTCTAAAAGAGAAGATGAATAGCTGTATCTTTTCCATTGGTGAAGAGCTTTTAGAAGGGAGTATTGCAGACACAAACTCATCTTTTATAGCGCAAGCCTTATCGGAGTTTGGGGCAGCCCCCGAAAAGATTACTATCCTCCCGGATGAGGCGGATACTATTGCCAGAGCCCTTGCGGAAGCGGCAAAAAGATACACGATCATTATTATCTCAGGCGGGCTTGGCCCTACCTTTGACGACGTTACCATTGAGGCGGCGGCAAAAGCGTTTGCTTTGAAACTTGTCAGGAGCGACGAGGCAATGCGCCATATTAAGGGGAGGCTTGCCTCCCGCGGTATCGCTATGACCCCCTCTCAAGAGAGGCAGGCGCTCTTTCCAGAAGGAGGGAGCGTTATAATAAATCCTGCGGGCACCGCCCCCGCCGTGCGGCTTGAGATAGGGGAAGCTCTTCTGTTCTTTCTCCCGGGAGTTCCGGCAGAAATGACATATATTATGACAAATATTGTCATGCCGCACATTGAAGAGCATTTTTCCTTAAAGAAAATCTATAAAAGAGATCTTTTCTTTAGGGGAATGCCCGAATCCTGCGGGGATCAGGCGATTAAAAAGATTGGAATCCCCGTCGGAGTAAACTGCATTATAAACGTTTTCCCAAACAGGAGAACCGCTATCAGAGTTCGGGCGGATACGGAAGCGGCGGCAGCGCCTTTTATTAGAATGCTCCTGTCGGAGTTGAACGGATATTATGCGGGAGATACCCTAAAGAGCGGCGCTCAGGAGTTATCGGAAGTGCTTTTTGAGAAAAAGCTCTCCTTTGCAACTGCGGAGAGCTGCACCGGAGGGCTTGCGGCTTCAAAGCTCACGGAAATAAGCGGCATATCCGAGGTATTTAAGGGCGGGGCGGTATCTTATACAAACGGAGTTAAACACTCTCTGCTTGGGGTATCGCCTGAAATTTTGGCGCGTTACAGTGCGGTGAGCAAAGAGGTTGCCTTAGAGATGGTTTTAGGGGTAAAAAAGCTCATGGACGCCGATGCCGCCCTGTCTGTAACCGGCTACGCCGGGGGTTCTTCTCCGGCGGATGAGAATACGGGGAAGATTTTTATAGCGGCGGCGTTCGATGAGAGGGCTGTATGCGAGGAGCACCGCTTTAGCGGCAGCCGCAATGAGATACGGGAATCCGCGGCGGAAAGCGCATTGCAGCTTGCCCGCCGCCTAATAAATGGTGAAATATGAAGAGAGTCAGTGTGATAGGCGCCACCGGCTATGCCGGAAGCGAGCTTGTAAAGCTGCTGGCGGCAAAAAGTGATGTAAAAATATCAAGGCTTGTAAGCGAAAGTCATACCGGAAAGGTATTTTCTGAGGTCTGCGGAGCTCTGCGCGGGGTTGCGGACATCCCTTTAACTCCCCTTGATACGGACGATATCGCGTCCAACAGCGATTCAGTATTTTTATGCCTCCCGCACGGAACCGGGATGGAACAGGCAGCGGCTTTTGCAGAACGGGGAGTTAAAATTTTTGACCTAAGCGCGGATTTCCGCATGAAAGACGCCCGCCTATTTGAAACTGTCTACGATATTCCCCACAGAAAACCGGAGCTCCTCCCATTTTCTGCCTACGGTTTGGCGGAATTTTATGAAGAAGAGATAAAGCGGGCAAAAATTGTCGGGGTGCCGGGATGCTACCCGACTTCAGTGCTTGTTCCTATTCTCCCGTTGATTAAAGAAAAGGCTGTGGATACCGGCTATATAATAGCTGATTGTAAATCCGGCATATCAGGCGCCGGGAAAAAACCTACGGAGATAACCCACTTCTGCGAAGTTACCGTCAAGGCGTATGCGGTATTTTCCCACAGGCACAAGTTTGAGATAGACGACATGATTTGCCGCTATACCGGAATTCCTGCAAATGTTATCTTTACCCCTCATTATGTTCCGGTTAAACGGGGGCTTCTTGCCACGATATATACCAAAAGCGCCCTTTCAAAGGATGAGCTTGCGGGGATTTGGAAAGAGTTTTTTAAAGATAAAAAACATGTACGGATTTTAAACGAGTCTCCGTCTATGGAGAATGTTCAGAATACCCCTTTCATAGATATCGCCCTCTTTAAGAAAGGCGATGACCTTATCATTATATCCGCAATAGACAATCTTCTGAAAGGGGCTGCCTCGCAAGGCGTGCAATGTTTTGACCTCTGCGGCTGAAATCCATATAATGAAAGTTCTTTTAACCGCTTTAATTACAGCTTTTTCTCTCGCTTGGGCTTATCCGTTTGAGATATACGAAAAAAGCCGTCCGGCGGTGGAAGGGGCGCAGGTTTTTGTGATAGATCCGTTTTATGAAGGGCGGCTTGACGATTTTTTCCGAGAAATAAAAAGAGCGGGAAGCGATACGGTTTTTCTGCGTGTCTTTCATAACAAGGGGGATCGGGTGCACTTAGGCGGAGAAAATCCGTGTCCGGAAGGCGGGGTATACTTTGCATCCGAAACCGCCTGTGTTACGGCGGATATTTTAGATTCCGCCTCCAAATCCGCGGAAAAGCATGGGGTAAAACTCTTTGCCTGGATGGCTACCCGTTCCCTGTCCTTTTTGAAGACAGAGGATAATTTAAGCCTTAGTTTCACCCCAGATGGCGGAAAAAGCGGGGGATACGGCGCGAATATATTCAATCCCGCAGTTCGTTCCGCACTTCTGGCGCTGTTTACAGAGCTTGCGGAATATGAGATTGATGGGATACTCCTGCAGGATGATTTTATCATGAAATATGCGGAGGGAGCGGATCCTTTCGCATGTAAGGAATTTTCAGAGAAAACCGGTATGGCGTGCACAGCGGAAGAGTTTTTTTATCCCTCCGCAACTTCAGCTTTCGGTAAACGCAAAACTGCCTACGATAGATGGAACCGGTGGAAAGCGGATGAGCTTGCAAAACTCTTTTTAGAGATTAGGAGAGCGTGCCGCCTCATAAACCCGAAGCTCCTGTGGGCGGTGAATATATATTACGAAACTCCTGTATATGCCGATAAAGGACTTTTATGGTATTCCCATGATATGACAAAACTTGTCGCCTCTGGAGCGGACTATCTGGCGATAATGGCGTATCATGAACAGATTTCCCGAGAGATGAGGCTGGGGGAGAGGGCGACTCTTGATTATCTGAAAAATATGGCGCTCTCTTCAATAGGGAAGGCGGGGAGCGGGCAGATTATATTCAAAGTTCAGGTGCGCCGCTTTGACAGCGAACGTTCCCCTATTGAAGCCGATGAGATTAATTCTGTCCGCTCTGCCCTCCGAAGTGGCGGCGGAACAAATTTCATAAGGCTTCCCGTAAATTCGCCGCGGGATATTTCGGGCGGGCAATAAGGGGGCTTACCGTGCAGGCGGTTTGACCTTTTTCAAATACTCTCAGAATCACGGTCTTATGAGCATTGCGTCCCCGTAGCTGAAAAAGCGGTAACGCTCTTTTACAGCATGGGAATAGAGGTTTTTAAGGGTGTTTAACCCTGTAAAGGCGGATACAAGGAGCAGGAGGGTGGATCGGGGGAGGTGGAAGTTTGTTAGGAGCGCCTGGGCGATTTTAAAGTTATAGCCAGGAGTAATAAAGATATTGGTTTCTCCCACCCCTCCTTTCAGGCGGTAGCTTTGCCCTGCCTTAATCGCTGCGGATTCCGCCGCCCTGACTGCGGTGGTGCCTACACAGAGGGGGATTTTCCCCTTATCCATAAGCAGGTTTATTTTCTCCGCAACTTCCCCATTTATCTGATAACGTTCAGAGTGAATTACATGCTCCTCAACACTTTCCGTTTTTATAGGCCTGAAAGTGCCGATCCCCACCTGAAGGGTAAGGTGCGCCGCCTCAACGCCTCTTTCTTCCAGAGCTTTTAAAATATTATCCGTAAAATGAAGCCCCGCTGTGGGTGCGGCGGCGGAACCGTCTAAAAAGATATTTTTATGGGCGTATACCGTCTGATAGCGCACTTTGTCCCCTTCAACCGCCTCCCGTCTTATATACGGAGGGAGGGCGACCTGACCGCAGATTGAGATAAGGGTGTCGATTGGCAGATCAGAGCTTAATAGCCAAGCGCCGTATGGGGCATCTGCCGGGGCAATAACCTTAATAGCCGCTTCTCCCGCAAGCAGGGTTTCTCCCGCTCTGATCTTTGCGCGAACCAGGGCGATAAACTCGTATTCATTGACTTTGGAGAGGAATAGTATTTCCCGCCCGCCGCCGGTGTTTTTTTTTGACGGTATCCGCGCGGGGATAACCTGGGTATCGTTTAATATAAGGAAGTATCTGTCGTCAAGGATCTGCACTATATCGCTGAAAACCCTGTCTTTAGCAGAATTCGCGGAAAGGGAGAAGTCAAGCAGACGCGAACCGCCCCGTTCCTTGGGCGGAGTTTGGGCAATAAGCTCCTCCGGGATAAAGTAATCCAACAGATCGGTTTTCATAAATATTATTTGACATTAATTGACCGATGGTGTAAACAATTTTTTTTTCAGGGGAGCATCTATGCTTTGCCCGTACTGCAGAGAAGAAACAGCAGATGGAGCGGTTAAGTGCAAACATTGCGGTTCAGTGCGTACGGCAGGTTGCGCTCCCCATCCGCTTCAAGCGGAGTGATTGCCAAATTATCAGAAAATGAGGGTGATTTAAATGTTCTCTTGGGTGCTTTTTTCAAAGCCCCGCCAATTTGCAAACCTTTTTAAAACATTTGCCTTTAACGGTTATCTCCGGTTTAAGCCGACTTTCAATATCGGAACTTTCTTTTTCGCTTCATTTTATCTGGTTTGGCGGAAATTATTCCTGTACGGCATAATCATTATGTAATCTCCCTTATATAGGGATTGTTCTGTTCTTGATAGCCTGGACTGCGCTCTTTCTTTCCGCAAATTACCTCTTAATTCAGCGTTTCTGCAAATGCGCTGAAATTTCAGGCTATGGCAGACCTCTTGATGAAGCTGCAAAAAACCTCTCTTTTTTAGGCGGGAAGAGCGCAATAGCCTTGGCTGTGATGATCGTTATTACAATTATTATTTCTGTTGTCGTTTTTTTAGCATCCATCTTTATTGTGTTAGGCGATGCCAACTGGCGCATGTAAATTTACCAAAGAGTTTTCTTGTCGCTGTGCCATTGAGGAATATAGATTCTGCCGGCTTTTTAATTCTTCCACCTGCAGATTTTATATTCCATAAAATCCAGAGTTATAAAGATCACAAACCCTATCAGGGAGAGGATTAATATGCCGAAATACATCTGTACATAATCGGCGCGCATCCAAGAATCTATTATATAAAAACCAAGCCCGCGGTCGGTTCCGAAGGTTTCAGCCACCATTAAAACCGATATGGCGGTGCCTGCGGATACCCTTAATGTGGAAAAAACCGCCGGAAGCACTGCCGGGACGGTGATATGACGAACTTTATCAAAGGAGGCTGCTTTCAGGCTGACAAGGAGATCGTAACTCTCCTTCGGGACAGAGACGGCAGCATCTCTAATGGAGACTATAAGCTGAAACACAATAATAAGCACAATCATTATGATCTTTGAGAGATCGTCTATCCCGAAAAAGAGCATGACAATCGGCAAGAGCGCCAACTTCGGAACCGGATAACTTAAATACACTATCGGAGAGAGGATGCGGTTGACCGACCTGTTATATCCCATAAGAAGCCCTATTACCGATCCTATTATGAGGGCGGAGAATATTCCCGCGGCGGTGCGGAAGGCGGAGGCGGCGGCATGCATAAGAATCCCCGCTCCAAACGCCTTCTTATATGAAAGGCAGACGGTTATCGGAGAAGGCAAAACGCGCATATCAAGCAGCTGCGACAAGAGAAGCCATAGGAGATTAAATATTATAAAGCATATTATATAGTGCAGTTTTTTCACGGGTGATAACTTCAGATACCTCCCCTTTTTTATTCATAATAAGGATGCGCCTATCGAAAAAGAGAGCCTCCTCTATGCTGTGGGTAATAACAACGGCGCTTACCTTATGCTCCGACCATATCTTTATAAAGAGCTTTCGGGATACCTCGGCGCTGTAGGCATCAAGAGCTGAAAACGGTTCGTCCAGAAGGAGAATATCCGGTTTTGCAATAAAAGCCCTCGCAAGCGCCGCCCGCTGTTTCTGACCGCCGGAGAGCTCAGCGGGGTAGCGGGACAGCAGAGCGCTGATTCCAAGCCTGTCTGCTATCTCATTCAGTAAGGTGATGTTGATGGGGAGTTTTTTTAAGACGAGGGGGAGGGTGATATTTTTATAAACTGTTTTCCACTCCAAAAGCCCGTAGTTTTGAGGAACATAGCCGATGGAGATAGTTTCCCCCTCCTCATACTCCACAGAACCCGATGTTTTTGATTTTATCCCGCACAGCACTTTTAAGAATGTGGATTTGCCGCAGCCGGAGGGACCGATAAGGGCGTAGAGCTCACCTTGCTCCAAATTTACAGATAAATCCTGAAAGACTTTATGTTCTCCGTAGGCGGCGGATAAACCTTTAACGGCAAGCATTATTCCGGCAGGATCCCTTCTGCTGCAAGGCTTTTGGGATCAAAGCCGCTGTCAATAAGTCCGCGGCCAATAAGCCACTCCGCAACGGAGATCAGATCGTCATCAGAGGGAGGGCGGGCATCATTGTAAAGGGGGATTAAAGCCCCCTCCAGATCGCTTTCCGCAAATCCCATCTCATCTATCAAAACAGTTTTTATCTCCTCCGTACTATGGGTGCGGATATATTGAGCGCCTTTATTATATGCGATATAGAGCTTTTTTATAAGCTCTCTCTTTTCTTTCAGAGCCTTGTCTGTAAACATAATCCCTGTTATGGCAAAACCAAGCTCTGAATTGGATGTGATTATTTTATTCCCGGTGCCGCGTGCCTTAGACGCAAACGGTTCCGGCAGAGCGGTGGCATCAATCTTGCCGTTATCAAGCATTTCAAAGCGCACAGGGATGCGGTTTATCTCTACTTTCTCAATATCTGACGGGAGAAGCCCCGCGCGGGCAAGTGCTTTGTCCGTGCAATAATCAATAACCGTATTTTGAGATACCGCTACCTTTTTGCCTTTTAGGCCTGCTATATCGGAAATTCCGGTACTTTTTCCAGCGACTATATAAAAAGGGGCATCACAAGCAGAGACAAGCTTTAGCTCAATTCCCCCCGCTTTCTGAAGAACTGCTCCGGTATAATCTATTACAGTTCCATCAATATTTCCGCTCTGAAAAGCAGCGTCCCGCTCCCCTGCGGAAAAAAACTTTTTAATATTGAGCTTTACACCGGACTCATCCAGATACCCCTGTTCTATTGCTGCCGCTAACGGGAGATAATCCATAGAAGACATAACTCCAAAAATGACAGTATTATCCTGAACCTTTTTTGTGCACGACAAAGACGATAGGGTTGACAGAACAAGAATCGATAAAACAACAAGTTTTTTCATAAATCCTCATACGCAGATGTTTTTATAACAGAACCGCCGCTTCTTATTAATGAGGCGGTCAGAGTATTTAGAAAGAAGGCAGCCCCCCCCTTTCCAGCTTTCCCCCAAATAGTGATGCGCTACGCGGGCGCAGACCCCGCTCCGCGCAAATTCGGAATTGTTTAAGGCCGGTAAGCTGTTTTGCAAGTTTTCGACAGTTTGGCCGCCTCTTTTAATGAGGCGGCGTAATATCTATCCTCTCCGCAGGGCTTCTATCCTCTTTTCAAGGGGCGGGTGGCTCATAAAGAGGTTTGCCAAACTGAAACCTTTATGCTTCCCCTCTGCTATCGCAAAAGCGTTTAAGCTCTTAGGCATCTCGTTGGGCATCATGCTTTCTTTTTGCAGATGCTCCAGAGCGGCGATCATTGAATGCGCTCCCGCCATACGCGCCGCCCCTTTATCGGCGCTGTATTCACGGACGCGGGAAAACCACATAACTATAATGGATGCAATGATAGATAAGATTATCTCGCAGAGAAAAACAACTATATAGTAGCCAGGTCCTGTATTTTTGCTTTTAAAAATCGCCTTGTCCGCCGTATAGCCTATCACCCGCGCCAGAAACATTACAAAGGTATTGATAACTCCTTGCAAAAGCGTCATGGTGACCATATCCCCGTTCGCGATATGCGAAACCTCATGGGCTAACACCGCCTTAATCTCGCTGTCGGTATAGCGGTTAAGCATCCCCTGGCTTATGGAAACGAGGGCATGATTTTTATTGAAGCCCGTGGCAAAGGCGTTTGCCTGATTTGCCGGGAAAATCCCAACATCGGGCATACCGATTCCGGCTTGCTTTGCAAGTTGGCGGACGGTTTGAAGAACCATGATCTCCCTTGCATCCCTAGAATTATCATCTATTAGTTTGGTCCCGGTGGATGTTTTTGCCAAAAATTTAGATAAAAGAAGGGAGATGAAAGAACCGGCCATGCCGAAAACGAAACAAAAGATCAGCAGAGCGTTGAAATTTATTCCGTTTTCCGTCAGATACCCGCGAAAGCCGAGCAGGGAAAGCGTAATGCTTGCCACCAGAATTATAGCCAAATTTGTGGCTAGAAACAGAATAATCCTTAACATAACATCTCCTCAAATTAAGTTTTTTTATTAAATAAATTCTCTTTTCCGCCCGCAGATGAGTATTTTGAAAGCGTCAGCGCTTTTAAACGCTCTTCGGATATTTTTTTCTGAATCTCTTTTTTTAACTCTCCATACCTTTCTTCAAGGGAAGCAAGGTATAGGCGAACAATATCCAACTTCTCATCGGTAACGCTGTCAGGTTCTGACTCTATTACCTGAATAAGCTGTTCAAAAGACGTGCAATAAGTGCTGAAAAGTTCCTCGTCAATACTTCCTCCGTCCTCCTCCATTAGTTTGTCAATTAACTGCCTCACATGAAGCCAGATCAGATCAAAATTTGTCAGCATTATAGTAAAATTCCTGCCCTGCGGAGTAGGATTGAATATAGCACAGAGAGAGATATATGTAAATATTTAAAAATCCTCGTCCTACCCCACTTTTTGCATACGGAATGGAAATTTTTAGAACCCCGTAGCTTTACTCTTTTTCGACAATCTGAAATAGACTGCTTTTGCGGCTTCTTAGAGTGTTTAGAAGGGAGACATGCCCGCAATAATCTAATTTGAAATAATGTCCGGGCGGATCTCTTTATGTTTGAGCGTTATCTCGCTGCGAACTCTTTCGGCTTCACTTCTGCTGCCGGTGCGGCAGCAGCGCACCCTATACCATATCCCGCCGCGCACCTCAGCTTGAACCACATATATATCCGGATATTCGCCTTTAAGTTTTGCAGCCTCCCTATCCGCGGTATCTTTATTTGAAAAAGCAAAGAGTTGCAACTGGTATTTTCCCTCCGCATTAGGTGCAGGTAGCTGGGCGGGCGATAGGGCGGCCGCCGCGGGTGCAGGCAAGGTGGTTGCGGCCGGCGGAGTTGCGGTTGGCGGTGAAGTCACCGCAACAGGCGGGGTTTCCTCCGCCGGAACAGGCTCAGGAGCGGGCGCGAACGGTGCTGGCAATATCCCTATCGGTCTAAAACCGCCGGAAGAATAGACGGATGTTTGATTATCCCCGTCTTTTGCGGCATCGGAATCCGTGATTATCACCGTTGAGTTATTATCAGGTTCAACACTGTAACGGACAACCGGATCTTCATCCGCTTTGGGCGCAACAACCGGTCGGTTTGCCGGAGGCGCCCCTATAAGATACTTTGCAAGATATACCACCCCAGTAACGGTAAGCCCGAAAGCAAGGATTACCACCACAGCGATCATTAAAAATTCGCCTTTTTTAGCGGGTCTATTTTCGTTATCCATTATAAAACCTCTAACAAATATCTAAAATCAGCAGACGTTAAAATATAAAAGCTCCGCCTCTGTATATCACTTTGCCGTCAAGCTCCACATATGCATCATTGCGCATATCTTTTATCAGATCCCAGTGAAGGCCGGATCTGTTTGTGCCCCCCGCTTCCGTATATGCTGCCCCCACCGCCAGGTGCATGGTTTTGCCTATCTTTTCATCAAACAAGATATTTTTGCTGGGGCGGGTGATATCATCGTTTAAGCCGAAGGCAATTTCACCGATAAACCTTGCGCCTTCATCCAGATCAAGCATTTTCAGGAGAAAGTCCTCGCCTTTTTGCGCCGCCGCCTTCACAACCCTCCCTTGCTTAAACTCCAGATAAACTCCGCTTGCTTCCACCCCGCTGTAATTTGCGGGAATATCAAAAAAGATCTTCCCTTCGGCGGATGTCGGGCTTGTAAACACCTCGCCGTCAGGCATATTCCTGTGTCCGCAGGAGTTGCGCCAGATCCTGCCGGAAAAGTGAACGGTCAAATCGGTTTTTTCGCCCACTATCCGCAAGAGTGAACCGCCGGACAGCAGATTTTTTACCCGCTCCTGAAAGAACCCCACATCTTGCCAAGCCTTGACAGGATCATCAAGGTGGAGTTTGCAAGCCTTAAAAACAAACTCCGAATAGTTTTCAAGCGACATTTCAGCTTCCTGCGCCATAGAGTGGGTTGGGTATGGGGCAATAATCCATTTGAAGCTGCCTTCCCCCTCTCTTTCAAACATCCGTTCCCTAAGCCCCCCTTTTACCTTCTGCAAAAGGGCGACATCAGCAGGGTTTGCACCGGTGAGCTGTTTTGCATTAAAAGTTGAATCGATGGTTATTTGGGCATTTAGAGTGTCCGCCTGGACATTGTCAATCTCGGAGATATATTGAAATTGATGGGGAGCGCCAAACTTAAAAAAGTCGGCGCTCTGCTCCGGATAGTTTATCTGAACCAACGGATGCGCCCCGCACTTTAAAACTCTGCGGTAGCAGGCGCGGATAAGAGGAATGGCGCAAGCCTCCCCCTTTATAAGCACCAGATAGTCTCTTTTAAGCTCCAGACTATAGCCGCATAAAAGCTCCGCAAGTTTATTCTCCATATTTTTTTAGGTTATAAAACGCTGCAAAGCCTTCGTAAAGCCCTTGTTCAGATAGCTCGTCTTCAATGCGGAGAAGTCTGTTATACTTTGCCACTCTGTCGGTTCTGCTGGGGGCGCCGGTTTTTATCTGCCCCGCATTGACCGCTACCGCCAAGTCTGCAATTGTGGTGTCTTCAGTTTCGCCTGAGCGGTGGGATATAACGCATGTGTATCCGGAGCGTTTAGCTTTCTCAATGGCATCCAGGGTTTCTGTAATCGTGCCGATCTGGTTCAGTTTTATTAGGATAGAGTTTGCAACGCCGGAACGTATCCCTTTGAGAAGGCGTTTGGTGTTGGTGACAAAGAGATCGTCCCCCACAAGCTGAATTTTGGTGCCCAGAGCGTCCGTCAGTTTTTTCCACCCGTCCCAATCATCCTCCTGAAGACCGTCTTCAATGGATATGATCGGATACTTGCCCGAAAGGTATGAATAATATTCAATCATCTCCTCAGTGGATTTTAACGGGTTTGCTTCGGCTTGCAACTTATATTTGCCGTTATCATAAAATTCACTGGATGCGGGATCCATTGCGATCATAATCTGCTCGCCGGGTTTATAACCCGCTTTTTCTATCGCCTTTATGATGACCTGAATCGCTTCCTCATTGGTGGCAAGGTTCGGCGCAAAGCCGCCCTCGTCACCAACCGCCGTATTCAGCCCTTTTTCATGGAGAATGGCTTTGAGGGCGTGAAAAGTTTCAACTCCCATACGGAGCGCCTCACGGAAAGTATCCGCCCCGAGCGGCATTATCATAAATTCCTGCATATCCACATTATTGTCGGCGTGCTTTCCTCCGTTTACAATATTCATCATAGGGGCGGGAAGGACGTGGGAGAACGGACCTCCCAGATAGCGATAGAGGGGAACTTCCTGATATTCGGCAGCGGCTTTGGCACAGGCTATGGAAACGCCCAGAATTGCATTGGCGCCAAGTTTCGCCTTATTGGGGGTGCCGTCCAGATCGGTCATTATTTCATCTATAAGTTTCTGATCCAGAACGCATAGCCCGCTTATTTCATCTGCAATAACGGTATTTACATTTTTTACGGCGGCCAAAACCCCTTTGCCTCCGAAGCGGCTTTTATCGCCGTCCCTAAGCTCAACAGCTTCAAATTCGCCGGTGGATGCGCCGCTGGGGACACAAGCTCTTCCTACCAAACCGCTGGCGATGGTAACTGCAACCTCAATTGTGGGGTTACCCCTTGAATCAATAATCTCACTTGCTGTAACATCAATTATTTCAGGCATAAATTCCTCCGATACCATTAAGGTAAAAACCATTATTTAAGTGAGGTGAGTATAGCGCGTGCCAAGCAGAAATGCAAGACAATTCACCGAAAGAGGGGAGACGGAGGCTAATTAGCCTGTGATAATGCCGCAAATATTCACACGGGATTTTGTTCCAAAGAGCGGGCTTCCCATATTTCAAACTCAAAAATTTCCCTTGTAACTTACTCTCCTTTTCTCTAATATTATCCCTTGCGGGGGGATATGGATACAACTATACGCAAGGCTCTTATCACAGATGCCAAGAGGATACAGAGTCTGGTTAATACTTTTGCGGTTAAAGGCGATATGCTGATGTTAAACTTAAACGATGTGGTGGAGAAGCTTATGGAGTTTTGCGTATGTGAATATGCGGGGGCTTCTCCTGCGGTTGCGGGCGTCTGCGCCCTCCACCCCACATGGCTTGATATTGCGGAGCTCCGCTCCCTCGCAGTAGAACGAGAGATGCAAAATAAGGGGATAGGCAGACTTTTGGTATTGAAACAGCTTGAATGGGCGAAGGAGCTTGGTTTTAAGAGAGTATTCACCCTAACCTATAAATCCAAATTCTTTGCCTCTTTGGGGTTTAATGAAGTGCCGAAGGATGAGCTTCCCAAAAAGATGTGGACGGATTGTCTTAAATGCCTCAAATACCCGGATTGCGATGAAACAGCAATGATTATACATCTATAAATATGCAGCCCGAAGAGCTTTCATCAAAGATAAACGAGATTTCACGGCGCACAGAGAGCTTTATTCCGGCAGTGAAGGAACAGGAGCTTATAAAGCGCATTGGGGATATAGATTCCCTCTCCCTTACCGATCCCCAATTTTGGCTGAAACAGGAATCTAAAACCCTCCTTAAAGAGCAGGCAAAGCATAAAAAGTTTTTGGAGAGCTGGCATAAGCTCAAGCAGAACGGGGAAGACCTCCTTGTGCTTAGGGAGCTTTATAAAGAGGGGGAAATAGGGGTTTACGGTGAGCTTGAGGAACTTGCCCAAAAAACCGAAGAGTTGGCGCAGAGTTTTGAACTTGCACTAATCTTAAACGGCAGGCATGATATAAATAACGCCATAATAACCGTTCATTCCGGAGCGGGGGGCACCGAAGCCAATGATTGGGCAGATATGCTGTTAAGGATGTATAACAGATATGCCGAAATATCCGGATTCTCCTTTGAACTTTTGGACTGCCTATATGGAGAGGAAGCGGGAATAAAGAGCGTAGTATTCAATATAATCGGCGAATACAGCTACGGTTACTTAAAAGGCGAGTCGGGGGTTCACAGGCTTGTCAGAATATCCCCGTTTGACTCCCAGAACCGCCGCCATACATCTTTTGCCTCCGTCTTTGTTTTGCCGGATATTGAGGATGAACCGGAGGTGGAGATAAACGAAGCTGATCTTAGAATAGATACTTACCGTTCTTCCGGAGCAGGCGGGCAGCACGTCAACACCACCGATTCCGCTGTAAGGATTACCCATATCCCCACAGGGATCGCAGCTAGTTCTCAAACGGAGCGCAGTCAGCATAAAAACAAGGCGCACGCTATGAAAATATTGTCGGCAAGGCTTTATGAATTTGAGATGAGCAAGCTAAACAGCGAAAGAGAGAAGTTGGAGGCGGCTAAATCCGATATAGCATGGGGGAGCCAGATACGCAGCTATGTAATGCACCCGTATAAAATGGTGAAAGATCTTAGAAGCCGCTATGAAACATCAAATGTGGAAGGGGTTATGAACGGGGAATTGCAAGAGTTCATCAGGGCGTATCTCCTTTTTTCCGCCGGGATAGCGTCACCTGCAGGTGAAAGCAGTGGATAGCGCTCTCTTAAAGGCTTTGCGCCCCACCTATGCAAATATTAACCCGTCTGTTCTCTCTGAAAATATCCGCTTGGCAAAAGAGCTGTCATCTTCCGATATAATAGCAATAGTCAAGGCGGACGGATATGGGCACGGCGCAAAAGAAACCGCCATTACCGCATCTAACGCAGGGGTTTCATATTTCGGCGTCGCCACCGTTTCAGAAGGGCTCTCTTTGCGGCGGGAGATAAAGAGCAGGGTAAATATTATTATTTTAGGCTATGCTGATCCCTTATATTATGAGGAGATATTTAGAAGCCGCCTCCTCATAAATATATATAATGACCACATTGGAAAGAGCTATCACGACTTCTTAAAAAAGAACGGGGAACGCGCGTCTGTAGTCTTAAAAATTGACACGGGGATGGGGCGGCTCGGTTTTCCCGCAAATTTTAATTATAATGACTTTCTGAGCCGCTATCCACTCTTTAATGTTGAGCATGTGATGAGCCACCTCTCATCAAGCGATGATGATGAAGAATATACCGCTTGGCAGGAACGCCGCTTTAAGGCGTTTATAGAAAAATACCGCATCCGCAGCGCCAGCCTTTATAACTCCTCCGCCGTTGCAAAATATAAAAACACCTATGAATTTACACGCCCCGGGCTTATTTTATACGGGTATGTGAGCGGGGCGGATATAAAGGGGATTAAGCCCGCCATGACGATCTTATCAAAAATAGTCCACGCAGCAAAATATAAAAAAGGCGATTCCGTCAGCTATA
>JAITJJ010000172.1 GCA_031278965.1 Deferribacteraceae bacterium | reverse complement strand
CTATTGGAAACTACCGGCCAACCGCCTTGAGAATTATGCCCCCATATCGGAATTGAACCTATTCCGGAAGCGTTCAAAAACACTGGTTCCCCCGTATAGGTTACATTTAATACGGGACTTGTTGTAGAACCGTAGGCAATGTTTATTCGATTGAATTCGCTGTATGCTAGATCAAGGGCTTCTTTCCAAGATATACGTACCCATTCGTCTTTTCCGCGGAGATGGCCGTTCGTATTGGCGCCACCCCCAGGTTGCCAATTTTTGCGTTTCATCGGGTATTTGAGGCGGTCGGGGCTGAAAACTGACCAGCGTATATGCCTTCCTTTTATACATGAGCGGTATTGAGGGAATTCAATGCTATGTGGGTGTGTATCTTCGGTTTTTTGGCGCATTACGATTCCGTCTTTGACATACGCTTTATTCACACACCTTGCCGGTCCGCAACCAGTGCACGGAACAACTACCCATTCCCCTCCCTCAAGCAGTGCGTCAGGTTTATCCTGAGGACCTCCGCCGCCCGCAACAATAGTTTCATCGCCGCCGCTTGAACCGCAGGCGGTGAGTCCGCTTGAAAGCGTCGCCGCAGCCGCGCTCCATTTTAGGAATCCGCGGCGCGACAGACTAAGTTTTTCATCCCTCATTTTTCCCTCCATAATTTACGTCTCGCGCTTTAACAGCGGCGTTTCGAGATTCCTGCCTGATCAGAAAAAACGTTCCTTTTTTTTGATCACCTTTTTTTACTTTTTTTTAAAAACCGCTTGCTTTTTAAAACGATAGTTAGTATTGTAAATAAAAGCTCTTAGCGTTTTTGACAGTTTGGTGTTTTTGCTCTTTTTGCAGGATTTGGGTGATCAAAAAAAAGGAACGTTTAAAAGCGACACCTTAAAAGAGCAGAAGTCTGCTCTGAAAAGGGCAAGACAAAAGTTTTGCTATCCCTAAAAAAAGAACAATGCCAAAACAGAATCCCAAAATTATCAATTTATGGCGATACGCGGAATTAGAAGGGCAAGCGGTATTTTTATGATCCTTGAAAATATGCAAAAGCGTATGGGATTAATATATCTGAAAAACGCTGAATTCCATTCCCGCACTCCGCCTGCTCTTCAGACGTTATAAAAGCACCGAAAATAAAAGGTGAAATATACCAATATCAACAGAATAGATTGGTATTAGGCGGATTACGGTGTCTGTTTAAGTAGGATTTCTCCTTACCATTATAACCGCACTTGCACTCTTTGCGATAGGAGTGGAAAGTGGAACATTTACGGCACCTAACAAACACTGACATAACGATCCTCCTGTTATAATTTTGTATATATTCTAGGCAAATTATCTCCGTTTGCTACTACTTTTTTTACCGTTTTGCATACTTTTCTTACTTTAAATCTTTTTAATTAACTTTGCATAACCTTGTCATTATTGGCTTTTAAGAGAAAATTAATGACTTTCTGTCTGGTAGGGCGTATGCCAAAAAAAACACCCCTATAATATCCGTTGTATTGCCATTTGGCTAAAATTTATTGACTATGGTATGTAAAACCGCGGTAAATTTTAAATTTAATTAGTTTACCCTTACCAATTATTGGCTTATACTATCAATAATCCAGATCAAGGCGGACCAAGAAGGTGACTTTGCAGCTTTAGGGAGCAGCCAATGCCTATCAGCAGGAAGACGTATACTGAAGAAGAGAAGCAGCTTTTGAAAAATATCGGGTTTAAGATTCAGTTTTTCCGAAAAAAACGCGGGATGAGTCAACTTGAGCTTGCGGAAAAAACCCAGCTAAGCTACGCCACTATCAGCCACCTGGAAAGCACTGCAATTTACGGTCTTTCAATAGTCGCCGTATATCGGATTGCAAAGGCTCTTAACGTGGGGGTGGAGCAGATTTTCAAATTTGACTGAACAGAAAACCCAATCGGAACCTGCCCCAAGCCATATCTACTTTGTTACAAACGTCCAGGAGCCGTCCCACCTCTCCGGCGGGTTTCGGATAAGTTCCCGCACTCTTGCACCGTATAAGGCAAAGAGCTGGTTATTAGGTTCTCTCTTAATGAGGGGTTCAAATATCTCCGCCGCTTTTATGAAATCCCCCTCCGCATAAAACCCCCTCCCTTCTGAAAAGAGGTCAAGCGTTCCCCTCTGCCCCTCATATTCTTCTCTTGATACAGGGGTGTATATATCCACTGCGTGCTGTTTGCCTTTCACCCTTATGGAATCCAGAAGGATAAAATGCCATTCGCTCTCCGCACAGGCTTTGGCGGTATCTGCGCTTAATAAGATACTCTGAGCGTAGGTTTTGCTTAATCCCTCAAGGCGGGATGCAAGGTTCACGTTATCCCCTATGGCGGTATAGTTTACCATATCGTTTGAGCCCATATTCCCCACATAAACATCGCCAGTGTGGATTCCTATCCCCATTTTCAGGCGGATCCCGTATTTTGTGTGAAGGGCGCCGTTCATTATTTCAAGGCTTTTTCGCATAGCGGCGGCGGCTTCCACTGCTTTCAGGGCGTGGTCAGGCACGTCCAGCGGGGCGTTCCAGAACGCCATCAGAGCATCCCCGATAAATTTATCCAGAGTTCCGCCGGAGTTTCTGACAATGGCAGTCATGGGAGTAAAATATTCGTTCAGCAGGCTTACCACCAGATTTGGATCAAGGGATTCGGACATGGTTGTAAACCCGCGCAGATCCGAAAAGATTATGGTGAGTTCCCGCTTCTGACCGCCCAAAAAATCATCGTCTTTTAAAACGATGCCGTCCACCACCTCCGGCGCCACATAACGCCCGAAGGCGCTCTTTATAAACCGCTTCCGCTTCTCTTCCTGCCAAAATCTGAGGCATACAAGTATCCCGCCCTCAAGTGCTATGGTTAAGATTACATAGAACGGGGATATATACACCCCTTTTGAAAAGGAGAGCCCCGCCAAAAATACCGCCGTAAGTGAGAGCGCTGCGCCTCCGGGGAAATACACCGCCGGTCTCAAAAGCCCGAATAGGAAAGCGGAGATAAGGGCGGCAAAGGTGATGGCGATGATCTGCAGAGCCGGCGCATACGGGGGGATTATTATAAACCTCCCGTTCTCAACGGCATCAATTAAGGCAAGGTGAAGCTCCACCCCCGGATAAAACGCATCCAGCGGTGTTGTCCTTATATCAAGCAGTCCCACGGCGGAGGAGCCGATTACGGCAATTTTATCTTTTAATTCGCTTTCCCCGACCTCTCCGCTTAAAATATCTTTTGCCTTATAATACGGGTATGTTCCCCGTCCTCCGGCAAACGGAATCCAGAAGGCGGCGTTTGTGCCGATTGGAATCTCATACTCCCCGGCGGTAATGCTCTTTAACCCTCCGCTGTCGCCGTATAACACCATATTGCGGATGCCCCGCGCCTTCATCAGAGTTGCAAGCGCCAGAGAAGGGTATACCCTGTTTTTTACCTTAACCGCAAGGGGGACGGAACGGACTATCCCGTCCGCATCGCCGCCGGCGTTGGTAAAACCGATATTTGCCGCTGCGGAGAGCTCGCCTATGGGGAGTGTTACGCCGCTTGCTCCGGGGAGGAGCTCCGCAGGGGAAACCCCTTCTTTTTCCGCTCTCTCTATCACGGTAAACGTTCCGGGCAGTTTTTCGGGCAGAAGCTCCTCTCCCTCAAAACGGGCAAAGAAGGCGAGCACGGTATTTGTCCCCTTTATATGCGATGCCAGATATTTGTCATAATTACCAAGCTCTTCGGGCACTCCCTCTATTGAGACGGAGATTCCGAGATCGCTTTTCAGCTGCTCTGCAATAAGCTCCGTTGAGGTTCTGTCCGGCTCGGAGAGGATAATATCCACCCCGACGGCGCTTACTCCCGCTCCATAAAGTTTGGTGATAATATCCGCAATGATATAGCGTGACCACGGCCACTGCCCGATCTCTTTCAGGCTCTCCTCATCAATATCTATTACAGCAAGATTTGCGGCCGGGATAGGTTTTTTGCTCTTCCTCAGAAATAGATCGTAAATATTGTTTTCCGCCCTTGCTATGAAATACGGCTGTTCTGCATACAGGAAGATAACGGCAAGCCCCGCCGCCGCCCCGAAAGCAAGGAGTTTTAACATTAACGGCAGATCCGTATTTCTTTTTAATTTCATAAAAAACCGCTGAATTTTTCCTTGTAAACTATTCCGTCTCTTTTATTTTCTCCAATTTTTTGCCTACCATACCTGTCTCTTTTTCCGAAGATGCTGCGGCAAAGATCTCCTTAACACCACTGCCGATTCCTTGCGGAAAGCCAAGCTCTGCTGCCGGCTCATCCTTCTAATATCCTGCCCCCGGAAGAGGACGGTTCCCCGGCAGGGAGGAGAAGCCCGCGCTGACTTTCAGCATTATGTTCTTGCCGCTGCCTGAAGCTCCCGTCAGAGCGGTGGTTTTCCCTTCCTCGTAGCAATAGGAGATCGATTGGAGTATATCTGTATTCCGTGCGGAAAAAGATACCTCCCTCAATTCCGGAAGAGCGCCCCCCATATCTTATGCCAATGCGCTGTAATAGAGCGCCGATAATATCACATCTGCCGCAATGCATAAGACAAAGGCATTGCTTACCGCTTTGAGCCCGGCGACGGGAATTTCCGTGCTGGACAGATCTACGGCAAAGCGGCTCCGCAAGCCGCTTTGCGGCTGGAAAAGAGATTGAAAGACAATAAATTTTTCATAAACAACTCCTCTAAAAAATATTTTCACCCTTGAGCCTAAGTCAGGAGTTAAAGCCTGAAGCGGCATCCATTCACATTTCAAAAGGCATAATCCGCCTTCTTTGCAGGCAGAATATGTTTCAGGCGCTCCGGCATCGCTTTCTTCCTAAGCGTCCGCATATTTCTCCTGTATCGCTTTTATGGTATCCAGTATTTCCAAAAACGCCTCCGTCATCTCCGGATCAAAGTGGGCGCCGGCATCTTTCTGTATGGTTTTCGCCGCGTCTTCAAAGCTCCACGCGTCTTTATAAACCCGCCTTGAAGAGAGGGCATCAAAAACATCCGCTATCGCCACCACCCTCGCGGGCCAGGGGATCTCCTCACCTGAAAGCGGGGCGCCGTCTTCCCCGCGGTAGCCGGTGCCGTTCCATTTTTCATGGTGATACAGCGCCACTGTGCGCACCATCTCATCAAGGCTTGAGTCCGTATCCTTATAGATATCTGCCCCCAGCACGGTATGTTTTGCCATTATGCGGAACTCCTCCGCGGTGAGCTTGCCGGGCTTCTGCATCACGGCGTCCGGTATCCCGACCTTCCCTATATCGTGAAGCATAGCCGCCACAGAGATCTGATCCTTCAGCCTTTTTATCTGGTCAATATCCATTGCCCGCTTTTCCGCCCAATGGTGAAATATCTCCGCAGAGTAAGCCCCCACCCGCTGAAAGTGACCGTTTGTTTCTTTTGGATCTTTTAAGGTTGTGAGCGCCAGCATCCTGAGCATCGCCTGTCTTGCGGCCACCCCTTTGTCTATTGCGGAGGCGGCGTGCAGGCAGAGAATCTCAAGATGGGTAAGGTCGGTTTCCTCAAAGGTGATGGTATTGCCCAACAGATCCTTCTTGTTTATAAGCTGTATCACCCCGAGGAGCTTCCCGTTGTCCGCTATCACCGGAGATGCAAGCACGGATTCGGTATTGTATCCGGCGGCTTTGTCAAAAGCGGAGTTAAATCTGTATGGCTCGCTGTCCGGTATGGCGTATACGTCCTGCACGATCAGAGACCTTTTTTTTGTCGCCGCATACCCCGCAATGGTGTTGACATTCATTTTGAGCGTGGCGTTGGAATAGATAAACTTGCTTACCGAATCCGAAGAAAAGAGAGTTTTATTGTGAACATATGCAAAGTGCAGGAGGTTGTCTTTTAAGAGGTAGATTGTTCCGGCATCCGAATTGGTTGCCGAGCGCGCCTCCAAAAGGATGCGGTCCAGGATCATCCCCACGTCGTTATAGTCTGACAGCTCCGCCGAAAAGTTCCGCATAGTGTGCAATACATCGGAAGATTCCACCGCCTTTCTGTTTTTTATTCTGAACGGGAGATAGTTATTCTTTGAAATCTGATACCCCTCTTTTGCCATAAAGAGCCCGCAGCCGGAGGTTGAATATTTTTTATGGAGCCCGCTTACCGCCGCGTCAAGGCTAAGATCGTCAGAGACAGTGTTATGGTGGGTGAAAAAGAGGCGTTTCACCCCCAACGCCGCGGCGGGCTCTATCCACATGGAATAAGCGGAGTGTCCCCACCCTTCCCGAAACATATATTCCCGGTCTGTATACATAGCGTCCACTATGGCGGCGTCAGCGTTCTTCATAAGCTCTGCAAGGGCAAAGCTACCCGGCTCCATCCGGTTTAAGATTCCTCCCTCGTGATCACCGGTCAGCACAACGGACATATCTTTTGAAGTCAGCCTGAAAGCGATGTTGAGGGCAGGATGATGCGTAATACAGGTGCTTGCTGTCACATCGCCTATCCTGAATTCCTTTCCGATCAAAAACTCCTTAAAGAACACTTTTGATTTAAGCTGCGTAAAAGTTACGGGGTGATAGCGTTGATCAAGCAGGATGTTAAAGGCTTCCCGTATATGGCTGATCTGGTCTGCCGCCGTGTATATGCTTATCTCGTTCCCTTTATGGTAGATTGGGGCAAAAAACGGAATCCCCTGAATGTGATCCCAATGGGTATGTGAAATCAGAAGAGCGCATTTAAGAGGAGTTTTGGATTTTTGGAGCTCATCCCCGAGTTCCCGCATTCCTGTTCCCGCATCCACTATGATATGGGCGCCGGGGGTCACCACCTCACAGCATGAGGTATTGCCTCCGTAGTAGAGCATATTGACGTCCGCCACCGGAATTGAACCCCGCGTCCCCCAAAAATTTATAATCATAAATTCCCCGCTCCGCTAAAATTTAGCTCCCGCACCCGCGCTGAGGGTATGCCTCCCGTAGTCATACAGCTCCGAATTGGATACCGCCCTTATATAATGCCAGCCCATCTCTGCGGAGAATCTTTCCGTTACCGCATAGTTTACGGTTATCCCGCCGGTTATGCGGGAATCCCTGCGGTCGTCTTTATCAAGGATTGTCGCTGCGCCTCCGTAGTATTCTTCCCCATAGCTCCCCCTCGGGGAAACGCTGAAACCGTAAGGGAGGTAAAAGTGCGCGGAAATGGAGCCCTCCCACCCGTTACAGGAAAAAGCTTCGCTCTCCGCACTCCCGAACATATATCTCCCGCCTATGGTTACGCTGTGAAAAGAGTTGCCGAAAAAGACCCGGAGATATTCCCCCGCGGCACCGTAACCTCCGCTGTAATCTTCATTTCTTATATAATTCCGGTAAGCGCCGGAGAGCGATGTTATAAGGTGAAACCTCTGCTTCAGAGCCTGAATGAACATCAATTCACCGCCGTAGACGTATACGGTCTGGTAAAAGTCGTAGTCGTATATCTCGGATTTTGCTCTGACCTCCAGCAGGCGGGAGGAAAATACTCCCCGTACCCCCGCCGCTCCCCAATACGAGCCTGAAAATTCCCGCTCGGCATCCTCTAGTTTCCCGCTGAAGTAATAGCGGGCGTTTACCCCAAGCTCCCCCGTTATCCGCCAGGGACTTCCGGAAGCAAGACGATAGGAAAGATCAAGTGTCCCCCCGAAATACGCAGCGTAAGAGCTCTCCTGTTTTGCGTCATGAAGAGTCAGATAGTAATCCCCAAGTTTAAGGGTGTTTGATTCCGGTCCCTGATTGGCGTTGCTGTCGTAAATTCCGCCGAAACGCAAAGCGCCGCGGGCTTCAAACCGGTTTAGGATATTTGCGGCGGATTCTGATTTTGCGGCGCTTTCCTGATAATATCGGGCGGTCTTTTCATCCCCTATTGCCATATACGCTTTTGAAATACCGTTAAGGAACGTCCGGTTATCGGGGTGTTTCTCAAGAAGGTTTTCAAACGCCATCACCGCCTGATTGGGGTGGTTCGCTGAGAGGGCTGCACCGGCTAAGGCAAGATTTATCGTTTCATTGTCGGGATCGCCCCTGAAGAGATTCATAAGGATACGGTATGCCTCCTCGTTTTTCCCCGCTCTTAAAAGGCTCCCGGCTCTCTGCATATCGTCTTCCTGTGAGGCGTATGCCCACGCCGCTGAAAGTAAAATGAGGAGCGCCGTAAAAACAGAAAGGAGCAGCCTGGTGTTCATAAATTCCGCTCTCCCTGTCTATTTTATTCCGCCGCTTGCAGGGAGCGTTGTATGGGAAAAAGCCGGTGATAACGAATCTTCCAGCGTAAGCTGAAAAGTTCCGTCGATGATAAGGTGTCCTGCGGAACCATAGTTGCCGGAAAGCCATGTTTGCGAGGAATTCAACTGCAGTGAACCGTTTGTTGCGGTTGCAGTGCCGCCGAAGTTTGCTATCTCAAAAAACCCGTCCGTGCACAACTCTCCGCTGCCTCCCCTAAGATCCCACGTAAAATCCCCGTAATTCCCGCTTGCCGCAGCGTTGGTGATAGAACCGCTTCGGAGGTTTAGATCAAAGGAGAAAGGGTTGGTTTCAGCTATATTCCCCGAAAAACTTACGATTAGGTTTGTATTCGGCAGAACATCCAGAGGAGAGGTGTCCGCATCCCAAATTCCCGGCGTCCGATCACCTGAAAATTCCTCTCCTTCGGTTTCTTCCGAATCTTTATCGGAACCTCCGGTGTTTTCCGGGTTTATAACCATCTCCCTGATGGCGTTTTCCTTTTCGTTCCGGCTCAGCGGGGATATGCGGGGTGCCCGTCCTCTTTCCGCCACCGCCTTAAAATTCTCGTATATGTCCGCTCCGTTGAATATGACGGCTTTATCGGTGTTCAGCACCTGAAGGGTGGTGCTCCTGTCATTTGTGGTTAAGCCGAGTATTGTTCCGCGTATCCCCACAGTGGCGTGAGGAGTGGTGATCTTAAACCCCCCGGGGTTCGTTTCGGTGATCTTTCCCGTGATGACGCGCAAAGTCCCCTTGACAAAACGGGCGCTGAACGCGGGGGATTCGCCTATATCCTCAAATTCCGCGAGAGCCAGCTCCGAATCTCCGCTTAGGGTTATGGCGGTGTCGTCTCTTAAAAGGATCTTTATCTTCCCGTCCGCACCGGTAGAAACAATATCGCTTACTGTCAGAGGGTCTTTCAGAGCTATCCGGGCAGTTTCGCCGCCCCTTGTGACGAGCACCTCCCCATGCACACCCACCGCCACGCCTATGGGGTCTTCAGGCGCCGCAAAGGCGGCAGCCGCAAATATCAGGGCAAATAAAAGGGAGAAAACACATAGTTTGTTTAACATAAAACACCTCTAAACTCCTGAATAAAACCGTCCTGTTCCCCTCAATAAAAATCGAGGGGAACCAAGGGGGCGAGATGAGCAAATTTTTATTCCGTTTCTTTGTTATTCCTTAACTGTAGGCAAAATCCGATGAGGGCTCGCTTTTGCCGAATGTTTCGCACATAATCCTTATGGCAATCTTAAACCCAAGAGCAAAGGCTTCGGCTTTTTCAAGGTCAAGCACCTCCCCGAAAAAACCCTCCAATCTGTTTAGATTCTCTCTTCCTGAATTATCCAGCCCTTTTGATAAAACTTCCAGCGCTTCCCTCATTTTGGCGGCGGCGGCATGCTCCCTATTTTTTGAGAACCCGTTTTCCCGAGGAGAAATCTGCCCATGATAAAGTTCGCGCAGGATAGAACCCATACAAAACCACCTCTTCGCAGATAAAAACACCCTTATATACTATATATTTTATAATTTTTAATAACAAATAAATTTTTCAAAAATGCTAAAAAAAGTGTCTAAAAAAAGGAAGGTTTTAAAGCGGCACCTTAAAAGAGCAGAAGTCCGCTCTGAACAGGACAATACAAAGGTTTTAATATCCCTAAAAAAAGAACAATGCCAAAACAGAATCCCAAAATTATCAATTTATGGCGATACGCGGAATTAGATCTGAAAAACGCGGGATTTCATTCCCGCACTCTCCCTGCTCTTCAGATGTTATAAAAGCACTGAAAATAAAAGGTGAAATATGCCAATACCAACGAATAGAGTTGGTATTGGCATATTCTTAAATGTTCCATAGTAAAGGCATTAAAACGCTCTGCTTCCAGGCGGCGTATATAGAGTTTAGCGCGAAATTTAAACCACTTTGAATGAAACGATGAAGTCGGTGCAAGTGACAGGGGATATAGCGGCTCCTAATTTCCACTCGGCTTTTTCTTCTCCATTGGCAAAACTTCAGAGAGAGTTTTCAATTGTTTTTAACAATCTTAAAATGTCTGATATTAAAAAGCCTGAAATCTTTGAAAATTTGAACCATCCGAATTGACTTGCATTTTTCTGTGAGTTTCAGTATATTAATCATACAATATTTATCTTTTAGGGAGAATAAAACTATGTCAAAGAGCCTCAAGGGAACAAATACCCTTTTGAATCTTATGAAGTCTTTCGCGGGCGAATCACAGGCAAGAAACCGTTATCAGATATTTGCAGGTGTTGCGGAAAAAGAAGGGTATATTCAGGTCGCCAACATTTTTAATTCCACCGCCGATAATGAGCGCGTGCACGCAAAAGAGTTTTATAAACTTATTGCGGGAACTCTGGACAAGAACACCACGGAGATAGTAAACGTCAATGCGGCTTATCCTGTGGTGTTAGGCGATACGGTCGCCAACCTGAAAGCCGCCGCCGCGGGGGAACATGAAGAGGCAGAAGTGCTTTATACCGCCTTCGCCGATGAAGCTGAAAAGGAGGGGTTCCCCGAAATAGCGTTTAAATACCGCAAGATTGCGGCGGTGGAAGATCACCACGAAAAACGTTATACCGCTGTTGTTCAGAGCATAGAGAGCGGAAAATTTTACAAGAAAGAGAGCGCTGTAGCTTGGAAGTGCATGAAGTGCGGGCATATTCACACCGGCGCCACCCCTCCAAATATCTGCCCGATATGCTCCCATCCGCAGGGATATTTTGAACTTTACGTGGAAAACTATTAAGCATAGATAGTTTTTATGGCACTCTCCAGCAACAAGAAGGCTTTCCATGATTTTGAAATCTTAGAGGAGTTTGAAGCGGGGATAATCTTGACCGGAACAGAGGTTAAATCTGTAAGGGTGGGACATATCAGCCTTAAAGAGGCTTACATTAAGGTTTGGAATGGGGAAGCCTTTTTGGTGCACGCCCATATTGCCGAATACGAGGGCGGCAATATCAATAATCATGATCCTTTGAGAATCCGCAAACTCCTGCTACATAAGAGGCAGTTAAAATATCTCTCCGTGAAAATTACGGAACAAGGTTTGGCGGCGGTTCCACTGAAGGTATATATTAAAAACCGACATATAAAAATCTCCATTGCTGTTGCAAAAGGGAAAAAGCTGTATGACAAGCGCCATAGCGAGAGGGAGAGAGAGATGAAGCGGACAGCCGAGCGCGCTTTGAGAAATTCGGTAAAAAGCAGCAGATGAAGCTCTTTTCAAGAGTTCGTGAAGATATAGAAACCGCCCTGACCAGAGACCCCGCAGCACGCAGCAAATTGGAGGTAATACTCTGCTATCCGGGTTTTCACGCTGTAATAATTCACCGCTGGGCGCACTTTCTCTGGCAAAAGCGCCTCTTTCTCCTTGCCCGCTTTACTTCCCATATTAATAGATTCTTAACAGGGATAGAGATTCACCCCGCGGCGAAACTCGGGCGCCGTGTGTTTATAGACCACGGCATGGGGGTTGTGATCGGCGAAACGGCGGAGGTGGGGGATGATGTAACCCTTTATCACGGCGTAACTTTGGGAGGCGTCAGCCTGAAAAAAGAGAAGCGCCACCCCACATTGGAAAATAGAGTTGTGGTGGGAACTGGAGCTAAAGTTCTCGGCCCGTTTAAGGTGGGTTCCTCCTCGCAGATTGGGGCAAACTCGGTGGTAGTCTCGCCGGTTAAGGGAAACACCGTAGTTGTGGGGATCCCTGCATCGGAAATCAAAGATCATTCAAAGCCTTCCGCTCTCCGTCACGATAAAATCTCTAATCCCATTGAAACCAGAGTTGACTGCCTGTTGGAAAGAATAGATAAGCTGGAAAGGGAGATTGAGGTGTTAAAAAAAGATAGAAGAGAATAGATATCATGCTGCTCAAATTACCTGCTCCAGATAAATCAAAGCATCCAGTCCTTCGCAAATTAAATGTAAAAATTTTAATATTCTTAAAGTCAAGGTTGATTATTTGTTAAAAATGTTAGATATATTAGAAATGAAATAGGGGAGTAAAAAAAGAAGAGAGAGGAGAATAGATGTATATCTTTGGTCCTATCCTGTCAAGGAGATTTGGGCGGTCGCTTGGGGTAAACGTTATCCCGGAAAAGATATGCTCTTTTGACTGCATTTACTGCGAGGTGGGAAAAACTCAAACTCATGTCGTTACCAGGGCGGCTTATTCGTCTGCAGATAAGATATTGGCGGAATTTAAAGAGTGTTATCGTCGGGCGGAAAACCGCATGGATGTTATAACTGTTACGGGATACGGGGAACCCACTTTAAATACCGAATTTGAAGCGGTTTTAGACGGGATTAAAGAGGTTGCCCGCCACCCCGTGATTCTCTTAACAAATGCGTCAACAATTCATATCCCCCAAGTCGTCCAAGCTCTGAAAAAGTTTGACATAGTGGTTCCCAGCATTGATGCTGTCATTGAGGAGAAGTTCAAGTCTGTTGATAAACCGCACCCCTCAGTGGATATAAAAAAGATAAAGGAAGCGTTAATAGAATTTTCCCGTGATTATGAGGGCAAGTTATTGATAGAGCTCCTCCTTGTGAAAGGGGTGAACGACAGCGAAGAGGATCTTAAAGCGTTTGCAGAGTATATTAAAAAAGTAAATTATTTCCAAATTCATCTGATGACAGTTTTCAGACCGCCTTCCTATCCGGGGGTTTTGCGTCTGTCGGACGAAGAGCTTGCAGAAAAATATGTATTGCTCTCATCATGCGGAGTTGAACGGGCTGTAATACCGGGGATTTCTTGTTCCGCCGCCGACAATTACAACCTGGAATTATCTGAAGAAGATATTTGCAAAGCGTTGCGTATGCGCCCCATGTCCGTTGCGGATCTGGCGGAAGGTCTTGCGATTGATCCGACTCTGGCAGAAGTAATGGTGGACGATCTTTTTGTGCGGGGGCTTTTAACCTCTTCCCAATATGAGAATGAAATCTATTATTCTCTGCGCAAATGACACCTAATGAGATTAACTTAAAAGATATACCGGAAGTTCCCGGTGTTTATATCTTTACCGGAACAGGAGAGCGGATGCTATACGTAGGGAAAGCCAAAAATCTTAGAGCCCGGCTGGCAACTTATTTCAATTCAAACGTTAAAACCGTTAAAACCGAGAGGATGCTTGCCGCCGCCAAAAGTGTGCGCACTATGGTTGTTTCCAACGAAGCGGAGGCTTTTCTCCTGGAGATGAACCTTATAAAAACGGAGCAGCCCAAATACAACGTTCTGCTAAAAGATTCCAAGGCGTATCCCTATGTTAAGCTCACAAAGGAGGAATTTGCGCGCCTTATCTATACCCGCAATACCAAAGATACGGATGCGTATTATTTCGGGCCGTTTGTAAGTGCGGGGGAGCTAAAGCAAACCATAGAGTTTTTAAGAGAAGCCTTTCCGTTAAGAACATGCACAGACAGTCAGCTTAAAAAAGGAAAGATATGCCTTAAATACCAGATTCATAAATGTATGGCACCGTGCGAAAGACTTATTTCACGGGAAGCATATCACGGAATTGTTGAAGGGATACGGCGTTTCTTTAGATCGGAAGAGCGTCG
>JAITJJ010000113.1 GCA_031278965.1 Deferribacteraceae bacterium | reverse complement strand
ATATAATCAGAGAATCTTCTGCTTCATCTATTATTTTCAGCGCCTCTGCCTCAAGTTCCGCCTGTTCTCTCTTCGTTATCCAGCATTCAAAGGCAGATTTCTGAACACGCTCGCCATAGCTTGACAAAAGTTTGCACAGCTTGTTCCTTCTTTTATTATCTGTAACGTCATAAATTACCGGAACAAAAAAAGATCCCGTTTTGCCTGTTGACGCCTGTTCTGTCAGCTCGCCTATTATATTATCAACCGTCATTTTACGCCACCCTGACTTTTCCCGCCGTCACAGGGAGATAACTGGCCGGATCCTTTCTTTCAAAAACTTTTGTCAGGGAATTTACCTGACAGCAAATCGCTTCTCTGACGTTGACTGCTTTTTTATCCGACACATAATAATCTTCCCTCTTTAACAGTCCTTCAAAACATTTTATAAATATTCGCACCGCGGAACGGGTCAGGAAAACTGCTCCGGAAGAGGCATCTCTTTCAAAATCTGACAGCTTGAACGCGGAGTTATTTACCAAAATTAAAATTGCCTCCATTATCAACGCTCTCCACTCTTCAATGAGATCGGATGTAAGCGCCATATGCTGATTCTTTATTTTGTGCAGAAACCCTATATATGGAGAAAACCCCTGACTTTTTAAGGCGATATACAATTCATTCCTAAAAATAAAAAACCCGAAATTCAGAAGAGAATTAAACGGATCAAGCGCAGGCTGTTTGCTCCTTCCAGAAAAGGAAAACTCTTTTATAACGGTGGAGGAGAAAAACTCCAAAAAATATCTGCTGACTACCCCTTCATATCCCAGCAGTTGGCTTACGCTACTGGCAGCCTCTATTTTGGCGATATACGGCGCAATAAAATAATCTTTATTTGCAGCCATTGCGTAAATATTATTCAGCCTTCTTAATACCATTAGCATATTAGACACTTTCCCTAATACAACTTTTTTTGACATTGCCAGACAAAAATCCCTGTCTCCGCTAAGTTCAAACTGTAGCGCCTGTTTTTCCATGCAATAAGCCTCAACTGATTCCAAGCAACCAATACACTTTCCGCCGGCGGATAGCCGAAAGAGCGGCGCGCCTTTCGCCAGCAAAAAATCCCAAACGGGAAGGGTAACATTTGTCCCGACAAAAGAGACCACCGCTTTTACTTTTGACGAAGGGATATCAATTGTTTCCGCACCTGTTTTTTCAATTACCAGCTTTCCGCCACTTTTTTTTAACACAGTTCCCGGTTCAGTTAAATAAACAACCATCCTCTTATCCTTCTGCAACTATGTATTTCTTTCCCTGCAAAAGCAGGGATATTAATATCGGCAAAATTTATTCGAATCTTAAGAATTTTAGTTTGACAATTAATGATTTTTTGTTTATTGTATATCGTTACATCAGCGGGGTATTATGTTGCTAGCTAAGTTAGACGGTATTGTCATCGGGAGTTTATTGCGGGATATAGGGAAGGTTGTCTGCAGAGGCGGCGATCCCCGCGCTAGCGGAGAGGCAGGCGTTCATTTTGCCGAAACAGTGCCATTTATCTCAGGAAATCAAGATGTACTTGACTGCATCCGTTATCCCCATAAGAGCGATTTTGATGCGGCTCATCTAACGCTTCCCGCGGATTCTCCCGCCTATATCGCCTACACTGCCGACTTTATCTCATCCGGGGCCGACCGGCGCGATATAGAAAACGCGGATACCCCCGCAGACAGATTGCAACCGCTTGAATCAATCTTCAACAGGTTGAACAACAACGACGAGGGTAAAGCATATTCACCGGCGTTTATCAGTGGGAACAGTATCAATTTCCCCGTGGAGAAAAAAAGATATACCGAAGAATTTTACCGGAATTTAGCCGCCGAACTTAAAAAGAAACTGACTTTACAAGGCGAGGAGTTTTATCCGAACTTTCTGCTTGGTCTAGCGGAGAGCTATCTCTCTTATATCCCGCTTTCTGCCGTTTCTTCAGAGCACTCGGATGTTTCGCTTTTTGATCAGGGAAAGATTACGGCTGCTCTGGCATCAAGCATATACCAATATCTTTTGGAACGGGGAAAAACCAATTACAGGGAGGTTCTCTACAATAACAGAGGTTTTCTTGATGAAAAGTGCTTTCTTCTTTACACCTGCGACACCTCCGGGATTCAGGATTTCATCTATCTCATAAGCGGCGAGAAGGCGCTGAAAAACCTCCGCGCCCGCTCCTTTTTTCTTGAAATACTCTTAGAGCACATTATAGATACTATTTTGGAGCGTCTTCGCCTTACGCGGGCAAATCTTATTTATTCCGGCGGCGGACACGCCTACATATTCCTTGCAAATACGGAAGAAACAAAAGCTGTTTTAAATGAAACCGAGGTGGAGTTTTCCAAGTGGTTTCTGGATAACTTTAAAACCGATCTGAGTGTTTTGTCTGCTTATGAAGAGTGCAGCGCCAACGACCTTATGAACACCGGTGGAGGGAGTTATACAGGTATATATGAAAAACTTGGGAAAACACTCTCCGAAAGAAAACTCCGCCGTTATGATGAAGCCGCCATAAAAAAGCTAAACAGCGGAAAGGGCGATCATGAGAGGGAGTGCAAGGAGTGCAAACGCTCCGATGTTCTGACGGGGGAGGATATCTGCCCGGTTTGCGCATCTTTACGAGGAATCTCAAGCGATATTGCAACAAAAGAAAAAGAATACTTTCTGGTGAAGTCTCAGAAAGATAAGAGATATCCGCCGTTGCCTGGCGATTACACACTGCATGCCGCAACCGGAGCGGAGCTTTTGGGGGCGCTTAAAGAGGGCGGCGTTGTCCGCTTTTACTGTAGAAACAGGGAGTACGCCCGTCTTTCGGAGAATATTTCGCCCATGGAGCTTAATGCCGCAAATCTCTGGTTGGGGGATTACAGCAATGGAGGCTCATTTGAAGAGCTTGCTGAAAAAGCCGAGGGGATCAAACGGATAGCGGTTCTAAGAATGGATGTTGACAATATGGGGAAAGCCTTTATTTCTGGTTTTCGCCATGATAAATACCAAGAAAAGTATCTTACCCTTTCACGAACAGCAACGCTTTCCCGCCGTCTCTCCATATTTTTCAAGTTTTACCTAAAGCATATATTGGAAAATCCGGATTTTAGGCTCAAAGGGGAAAATAAAGGGGGAAGGCTTGCAACGGTTGTCTACTCGGGCGGCGACGACGTATTTATAGTAGGCGCATGGAACGATTGTTTGGAGCTTGCCATAGATATTAACACTTTATTTAAGCGATATACTCAAGGAACCCTTACTCTGTCGGCTGGCATCGGGATATACGGGCATTCCTATCCGATAGCGCGCATGGCAGATGAAACGGGTAAAATGGAGAGTGAAGCAAAAGATGCTGGAAAAAACAAGATCGCCTTATTCGGCGACAAAAAATCCTCCATTTACTGCTGGGATGAGCTTAAAGAAGAGGTGATAGGCGAAAAACTTAAACCGATAAAGGCTTATTTTGAAAAAGCAAAGGATGGCGAAACAAAGGAACAGGGGAAAACTATGTTGAACAATATCCTTACCTTGCTTAACGCGATAGATGAGGATAAGGAACCGATAAATATTGCCCGCCTTGCTTATCTCCTCTCGCGGCTTGCCCCGCTTGCCAAAAAGGAGTATTCGGAACTGTATTCGCAGCTTTCAAAAAATATTTACGAGTGGGCAACTGACAACAAGAACGACAACCGCAGGATGTTGATCACCGCCATAACTTTATATTTATATCTGGAGCGCAAGAAACACAAAAAGGAGTAGGAAATATGGCAAATATAGTTTTAACTAAGACAAATTACGGAGATGAAGCTGAAAAAGTCATCAAAGAGCTGAAAGATAAAGCCAGCAACAAGAAAGATGATATAATCTCGACTTCCCAGATGCGCAACCTATATACAGTTGTTAATCAACTGTACAACGATGTTATTCTTTCTACCGGAGAACAACTTTCGGAAGAATATCAGTCACGATTCTCTTATTTGCGGATAAGGATGGCTTATGAGGCGGGCAGAACCAAAAGCGTAAAAAAATTTATTACTGTTGCGGAATTATTTAAGCAGCACGAAGTCGTAAAAGGTAGTCGCGAGAAGTTTATCCTTTTTTGCAGATACTTTGAGGCTCTGGTTGCGTATCATAAATACTATGCCGACGATGAACTGACTTCCAGGAGGAAATAATGTTTGCAAAAATTTTAATATCAGGGGAAATAGTTGTTGTAACGGGGCTTCATATAGGGGGAGGAAACGCTTATTCCGCCATCGGTGCAGTGGACAGCCCTGTAATCCGTGATCCACAGACCAAACTCCCCATAATACCCGGCAGTAGCCTTAAAGGGAAGGTGCGCACACTCCTTGCCCGAAGTTATAGCGGCAAATTTGTCCTTCAAAACTGCAATGAAGACCATCCAGATATCCTACGTCTTTTTGGAAGTAGCGGAGGCAAGGATGACAAAAGCAACAACAGCGAAAGTAAAGAAAAGCAGAAAATTGAACACTCCCGACTACAATTTTCTGACTGCCTCCTTACAAATAGAGAAACACTTGAGACAAAATATGAAACTATCCCAACTGAAGTTAAGTTTGAAAACACAATAGATAGAGGGACTTCGGTTGCAAATCCCCGTCAGATTGAGCGGGTCATCAGAGGGGCGGTATTTGAATTCAGAGTCATATATGATATGGATGATGAGGGGCGGGCGGGAAAGGATTTTGAGGTAATCGGCGAAGGGATAAAACTTCTCCGCAACGATTATCTCGGCGGACACGGTTCGCGGGGATCTGGGCGGATTGAATTCAAAAATCTGACGGTGACGGCGGCTTACGGGAGCGTTACCTCTGAGCTTCTGGCGGAGTGCGGTAAAAAGCTCTCTTAAAGCGGGGTTTTAATGGACTACTCTATTTTTAAACTTACCTTTAAGACGGCGCTTCATGCGGGGAGTAAAAACCTTGCTGACAGCGGATATAAACTCTATGCTGATACCATATTCTCCGCTCTCTGTCATGAGGCATTAAAGATCAGGGGGGAAGACGGAATAGAGGAGTTGGTGAGGCTTGCAAGTGAAGACCGCCTGATTATTTCAGATGCTCTGCCGTTCATAAAAGATACGTATTTTATCCCAAAACCTATTCTGTACAAAGACAGTATAGTG
>JAITJJ010000082.1 GCA_031278965.1 Deferribacteraceae bacterium | reverse complement strand
AGCGGGAGATTAAAGATATCGGGCGGGCAGTTGGACAGGCTGCCCGCCTTTGCAGTTATAGTAATAGGAATAATTACAATGAGAAGAGAAAAGAAACACGGAAGAGAAGAGAGTGAAATCGGTAAGATGAGAAAGGCAATTTGATCTTGCAGGCGTGAATTTCCGATAGGAACTCTCACCTGTCTTGAATCCTTAGAAAGGGACTTAAGTTAAAACAAGTTAATACTGTCTTGTCTAAATAAACAAAAATCGCAAAACCTCCCCTAAAATAAGCCATTCCGGGGTTCGCTTTGCATCCTCAAATGGAGCGAAGGGGGATCGAACCCCTGACCCCCACAATGCCATTGTGGTACTCTACCAATTGAGCTACCGCCCCAAGCGCCTAAAGATGATATATAAAAAACTCCCCCATTGCAACCAAAATATGAGCAAAAAAATTAGAGAAAGTAACGACAATCTTTGCCGTTTTCATAAAGTCTCATCTTTGTCTCTATATTCTCTTTTTATGAATTTTGTAACTGTTGTTCTATGAACCTTTAATCTTCTTGCAATTGCGCTATATGTGAAGCCGCAGCGCAGTAAGTTCTCAAGCAGATGCTTCTTCTTAGCAAGCTTTAATTTCCCGTTTTTGCTCCCTTTGGGGCGCCCCAGCTTCTTGCCCTCCGATTTTATTCTCATAAGAGCTTCTTTAGTGCGTTGGGATATAAGATTTCGTTCAATTTCTGCGGATAAACCGAAAGCAAAAGCCAGCACCTTTGAATGAATATCGGTGCCTAAACGATAGTTGTCTTTTATAGTCCACACATTCGCCTCTAAGCTCATACAGTGGTAAAGTATGCTCATCACCTGAAAAAGATTTCTTCCTAACCGCGATAATTCTGAAGCTATGACTATATCATCTTTTTGGAGACGCGGCAGGAGAAGCCCCAACTTTCTCTTGTCCAAACTGATAACAGAACTTATAGTTTCTTCGATCCAAGCATCTATCTTGATATTATTGCGTTCTGCAAAATGCTTAATCTCATAACGCTGATTCTCTGTCGTCTGCTTGTCCGTGCTAACACGAATATAGCCGTAAATCATTATTGTATCTCCAAAAAATTGATAATATCATATTGTAATAATAAAAGAAAACCTTAAAGTTTCAGACACGTTTTAGGGAAATGATCTGCACTTTATGATGCTTGCGTCTCCTTGTTTTATCGGACATATTTATTTACAGCGAAGCAAGTCGTTCCCGGAAGGTTAGTTCTGCAATTGTTTGTGTTGATTTTATGCACAAAATCGGCTAAGACGGTTGGTCATAAGTTGCATAAGATTGGGGAAAGATTTGAGCGATAAAATGAAAATTCCCATTATCACTGGCGCCACGTCTTCCGGAAAATCCGCTGTGGTTTACAGATTTTTGGAAGAGCGCCCGGAGTATGAGTTTATAAGCGCTGATGCCTTTCAAGTCTATCGGGGGTTAAATATTGGAACAGCAAAGCCCGATCCGGCAATACTAAAGCGTTTCCCCCATCATCTGGTGAATATTTTAGAGCCCGGCGAATCCTACAGTGCAGGGCGTTTTGTTGAACATGCGGAGCAGGCGATTGCAAAGATAATTGGGAATGGGAAAAAGCCGATTGTTGCAGGAGGAACTGGTTTATATATCGAAAGTTTAAGAAACGGGCTTTTTAACGAACCATCCATAGATCCTTTAATGCGGAAAGCCCTTTTAACCCTCCCTAAAGAGGAGCTTTATGCGGAGCTTTCCCAAGTTGATCCAGAGAGTGCCGTGAAGATAAACTCCAACGATAAAATCCGCCTTGTGCGTGCCCTTGAGGTATGGAAATCCTTAGGCATCCCGCTTTCTGCCGCCCGCAAACTCTTTAAAGGAGAGGCAAGATTTAAGTATAATGTTTATATATTGGATAAGCAGAGGGATATATTATACAGAGATATAAACGGGCGCTGCGAGAAAATGCTGCAGGCGGGGTGGCTTGAAGAGGTGAAATGCCTTCTTAGTTTAGGCGTTGCCCCTGACGCCCCGGCGTTTCGAGCAATAGGGTATCGTGAGCTTGCAGCGGTAGCTGCCAATCAGATGACTATAGATATGGCGAAAGAGTTAATATCTCAGAAAACCCGCAATTTTGCAAAACGTCAGCTTACGTGGTTTAGGCGGATGAAAGATACTCTTGTTTTAAGTGCGGACGGTATCTTAAAACACCTCGCGGCAGGAGGGTAAAATGGAGCTCTTATCTCCGGCAGGTAATTTTTCAAAACTAAAGACAGCGCTTCTCTACGGTGCGGATGCCGTATATTTTGGCGGTGATTTTTCCCTTAGAGCTAAAGCAGGAAATTTTACCCCTGCCGAGTTAGAAAAAGCGCTCCGATATCTGCATGAACGAGGAAAAAAAGGGTATCTAACCTTAAATATATTCCCCAGTGAGCCCGAATTAAAAAATATCGCAACCTACTTAAAAGAGATCGCTCCTCTGGGTGCGGACGGTGTTATTGTTGCAGATATGGGGGTTTTTGCTATTGTAAAAAAAGAACTTCCGGATTGCCCCGTCTTCATCAGCACTCAGGCAAATGTAACCAACAGCGGCGCGGCGCGGCTATGGAGTGAACTTGGAGCAAAGCGGGTGATATTGGCACGGGAAACCTCCCGTACTGCCCTTAGAGAGATTATAAAAAAATCCCCGTGCGAAATAGAGGTATTTGTCCATGGGGCAATATGTATCTCATATTCCGGCAGATGCCTTATGAGCGCTTATCTGGCGGGGAGAGCGGCAAACAGCGGAGAGTGCGCCCAGTCTTGCCGTTGGAAATATATTGCGGAGCTCACCCGCCCCGATGAATTTTTAAAAATCGATGAGGACGAGCGGGGAACTTATCTCTATAACGCAAAAGATCTCTGTTTGATTAAGCGTATCGGGGAACTCTCTGAAATGGGGGCTGCCTCTGTAAAGATTGAAGGGCGTATGAAAAGCGAGCTATATACGGCGGTTACGGCTGCGGTCTACAGACAGGCCGTAGACTCTGCTTTGACACGGTTTGCCTATAACCCGGAGTGGGAAGAGAAGCTGAAAAGTATTTCAAATAGGGATTATACGGAAGGATTTTATGCGGATACCCCGGACAGCGCTGCGATGAACCATAACACCTCTTCCTATATCCGCAAAACAGAGCTTGTTGGAGTAATAGAAAAACAAACCTCCGCGGGAGCGGAGATCACCTGCCGGGCAAGAATAGATAGCGGCGACAGAATATCCGTATTGACTCTTGCGGGAGATGACATTGGGATAACCGCTGAGATAGTATACGGAAATAAAAACCCCGCCTATGCTCAAAACGGAGAATATGTGGAGATTGCTATGCACGGCGTTCCTGTTACGGAAGGGATGATAATAAGGCGAGAAGCCCGCTCAAAATAGGTGTCGTCCTTAAAAGAGGAGCATAAAAAATTAAAACCTGAAACCCGCCGCAATGAGGAAAGAAGTCCCGCCCAGATCAATATCCTCGGCATCGCTTTTTTGATTTAAGTATGTGTATTTAAGAATTAAGCCCGCATCCCATACATCGGTTATCCTATAGCGAGCTTCTCCGATAATCCCTATGGCGTAAGTTCCCCCATTATCCTGCAGCTCGCGGGAAGCGGAAAAGGATTTTTGCTTAACTGTTTGGGATGTTATGGCATAACCCCCGCTTAAGCCGCCTTGAAGTATAAGGCGGCCGTTTAGCAACGGAAACGCCGCACTTGCGGAAAGCCCGAATATAATTTCAGTTATATCAACGGATGTTTTATATGTGCTGTGGGTAACTTCCTTTGGAGCAAAAGCGATTAGATCAAGAAACGGACCGACTTCAATATTTTCCCATATATTAAAGGAATAAGCCGCCCCGCCGGTAAAACCTCTGTCAAATTTGGTTTCGGGATAACTTCCGAATGCGGGGTACGTGCCTGATGGACTAAAGGAGCCTATATACGCACTTAACCTATGCTTGGAAATATCCTGAATATTCTCGTTATCAACCTCTGCTGGCGGACGTTTGGGGAGATACTGGGCCAGTACAAAGGGAGCAGCTAAAACAAAGGTTAGAATAAAGAAACCAAAAAACAATCTTCCCACAGTCATCCCCCCGCTAAAGAGAAAAGCTCCTATCTTTTATTTCAAAAAATATAGATACTCAAATTGTATATCCCTATTTATCACAACTTGTCTTTATTTACAAGACGATAATGCCGAGTGTTTGGAAAGGGGGCGCCCCCTTTTTAGCTTCCCCCAATACGGATTGCACTACAGCGGCAATGCCTGACTTCCGCACAAATTCGGAATTATTTAAGGCAAGCAACATATTTTACACTTTCCGGCAGTCTGGATAAATATATTTGGATAAGCTTAGGCGCAAGCAGAACAGAGATAAAATCCCTCCGAAAACAAATAAGTATTAAAACTCAATCTTTTTTGTTATACTGGGCTTATGGAAAAAGCAGTTGTAGTTTTAAGCGGGGGGCTTGACAGTGCGGTTGCCCTTGCTTTTGCAAACAATGCGGGTTATCAGGTTTCCGCCTTGCACGTAAACTATGGGCAGAGAACAGAATTAAAAGAATTAAACTCGTTTAATCTGATATGCGGACACTTTGGGGTATTTGAAAGGCTTGTCGCGGATATTGGCTATCTGAAAGCGATAGGGGGCTCTTCCCTTACGGATGGTAATATCCCCATAGAAAAAGGCGGGGTAGACCCTTCCCGCATCCCGTCAACATATGTGCCGTTTAGAAATACGCACCTTCTCTCCATAGCGGTAAGTTGGGCGGAGGTGAAAGGAGCGTCAAAGATATTTATAGGGGCGGTGGAAGAGGATTCCAGCGGTTACCCCGACTGCCGCAAAGGGTATTTTGAAAAGTTTAACGAGCTCTTGGCGGTCGCTCTGGTTCAAAAAAAAGTAACGGTTGAAACCCCGCTTATAGATCTGAATAAAGGGGATATTGTGAAATTGGGGATAAAACTCGGTGTTCCCTTTGAACTTACATGGTCTTGCTATGGGGAGAGCGAAGAGGCGTGCGGGGTGTGTGACAGCTGCCGCCTGCGTCTAAACGGTTTTAAGGCGGCAGGGGTGGCAGACCCAATCCGCTATGCGCATTAATATTTGAGAGGTAAAAATTTTATGAAGAGAATAGGAATTTTAACCAGCGGCGGGGATTGCCCCGGTATGAATGCCGCCATACGCAGCGCCGTAAGGACAGCCCTCTATGAAGGGATGGAGCCTTACGGGATTTATTCCGGCTATAAGGGGTTGATAGAGGGGATTATAGAACCGCTTGCAAGCAAAGATGTGGCAAACAGTATACATAAAGGAGGGACCTTCCTTAGAAGCGCCCGCAGTTTGGAGTTTAAAACGGAGGAAGGGCAGAAAAAAGCCGTTGAGAACGCCGCAAAATTTGGTATTGAAGGTTTTGTGGTTATAGGCGGAGACGGTTCCCTCACCGGCGCAAAGGCGCTTTCCGACAAATACGGACTTAAAGTTGTGGGGCTTCCCGGTTCCATAGATAACGATATGTATGGAACGGATATGTCCATCGGGGTTGACACCGCTCTAAACACCATCGTCAACTGCATTGATATGATTAACGATACCGCAAGCTCCCATGACAGAACTTTTTTGATTGAGGTTATGGGGCGGAATTCCGGCTACCTTGCTATGACAGCGGCGGTATCCGTAGGGGCGGAGGCGGTTATTATACCGGAAGTGCCCTACTCTTTGGAGTCTATCATCAGCAAGATAAAGGTTCGCTATATGGAAGGGAAAAGCCGCAGTATCGTTATAGTTGCGGAAGGAGCAGGCTCCGCCTATGATTTTGGAAAGGCTTTTTCCCTTATCGGAGGCTTTGAAACCCGCATTACCGTTCTCGGGCACCTTCAGAGAGGCGGTTCTCCAACCCACTTTGACAGAATCTTGGCTACCCGGCTTGGTATGGCAGCGGTTCAGAAGTTAAAAGCCGGGGAATCCGGCGTGATGATAGGGCTTCAGAATACCCAAGTTGTTTCAACCCCCTTTGAACAGGTTTTATCCACCAAAAAGACTCTCCCCCAAAACCTTCTGGATATGGTTGAAATTCTGCATTAGTTTATTTTTAGGAGGAAAGATGCCGCTCAAAATTCTGATTGACGATGACTTAAAAAGTTTTATGAGAGCTAAAGACACCTATGCTTTGGAGATTATCCGCCTCTTAAAGACCGACATAAAAAACAGTGAGCTCTCTCAAAGGGGCGAATTAAACGATGATGAAGTTGTCAGATGCGTGAAAACCCTCATCAAAAAGCATACGGAAGCGTTGGAAATCTTTCTTAAAGCAGGACGCGCTGATCTTGCGGAGAAGGAGCAAAAGTATTTGGATGTTCTCGCGAAATATATGCCCAAAATGGCGGACGAAGCGGAGATTAACAGATGCATATCAGAAACTCTTGCGGAGCTTGCCCCCCTTGATCCAAAGAAAGGTTTTGGGCTCGTAATGAAATCGGTTATGGGAAAGCTTGGAACAGCAGCCGATGGGAAGGTGATCAGCGAGCAGATAAAGAAAGCTATGGAGGAAGCAGGATGACGCTATTTGATATTGCAACTCTTGTAATTGTCGTTCTCTTTGGGCTGCTCGGCTTCCGTAAAGGATTATTGTATGAACTCCTTTTATTAGTGTTAGCCGCGGCAGTGTTCCTTGTTTCATATTTCATCACCCCTTACATTTTGGAGTTTTTAAACAAATTCATTGTTGTTGATGAGCGGACGGTCTTTCCTATTCTCTATTCTGTATTAATCTGTATCTCAATCTCATTTTTAGGCGGGATTATCTCTCTGTTGGGAAAAGCGGAGAAGCCGAGCCTTGTTTCAAGGGGGTGCGGAGCGCTTTTGGGGCTCTTTTTTGGGGTTCTTTTTACGGGCGTCCTTTTATGGGCGGCAGTTGTATTCATCCCGTCATTGGAAAACACTCTGACGGAAGGGATAATAACCGGAAACGCCATGAATATAGTGGCGCTTACCTACGGTTTTTTGGAAAAGGTAATAAGGGATAACGATATAACCCCGTTTACAATAATGAACTATACCATATAGTTTATTTATGGACAGGCGCGTTTTTGATCTGGAGAGTCTGGGATTTTTTGATTACTGCGCCGCTCTGAGTTCA
>JAITJJ010000128.1 GCA_031278965.1 Deferribacteraceae bacterium | reverse complement strand
CATTTGCGGCACCTTACAAATACAGACATAGCAATTCTCCTGATATAATATTGTATATAATTTAAGCAAAACAGCCTTGTTTGCCACTGCTTATTTTTAACTTTCTGTATACTTCTCTTACAGTTTGGTCTTTATGAGCAGCTGTAAAGACCCTTGCTGTCAGCGGCTTTTAAGAGCATATTGAAGACTTCTTGTATGATAGTGCTTGGAGGGGATATTCATACTAACTCCCCATGAAGGGAAAACACGCCAACGGTTTGGCGTGTTTTAAGCAAGAAAGTGCTTACAGGGTGGCGAAATAGCTGGGTGATACCATATTACTGCCGCTTTAAGGCTTCAATCTCCGGTATGCCAAGTTTTATAAGCTCTGAAAGCAGAGAGATATCCAAACCTTTCTGCAGCATTTCCAAAGCAATTTCAGTCCTTTTGACAAAAATTTTTGGATCTTCTAAGTTTACCTAATTATAGTAATAGCAATAAAGTCTTATATTTGATCCGACTACTGAAAAAGTCGGCTTAGAAGATGCTGTTTTAAAATAGATGTTTAACTTTAAGCAACACTACTCCTAAACCACTCCGCCCCTACGGGGGCACTCCTCCGCGGGAGGGGAATCTTAAAACCGTTGCTCAGCCGCCCCGCGCCTTAAATTATCCGCCTATCCTTTCAGCAAAAATAGAGAGGCGGCAGCTATTACGGCTATAATAATTACAATTGCAATAATGAGAGGGAATCCCCTTTTTTTATCTGAGTTAACGCTATACGATAATCCGGTGCCAGAAACGCCCACTGTCGCCCTCTGCCCCTTGGGACCCAATGTTATTTTAGTCCCTCTGGGACCTATGGATGTTGATATCCCTCTTTTCCCGACATTTAAAGTCACCCCGGGCAAAATCTTAATCCGCTTGAAAAATCTAAACCCCATTCTGCTGTCCTTCGCGTTGTAAAGTCAATTTTCTAAATGTTTATTCGCCTGTAGTATAGCTTATTATCCCGTTTGCTTCCCGTTTATAAAGGTTCCGTCCGTTTTCGCCCCTGACGGGAGCGGCAAAGGTAAAAGAATTTTTTCCGTAATAAAATGTTCCGTTATCATATTTAACGCTTTTGTAATCACAGCTATCCGGTATCTCTGAAACTGCGGAGAGCTCTGCAAGAGCGTTTACTCTGTGCAGATTTTGAAAATAATCGGAAAAGAAGAGGTCCCCGTTATGCAAGCACCCCGCGGGGGGAGAAAAAGAGGTGTGAAGCAGGCGCTGCCACTGCGGGTGCCTGCCATAGGCGCGCAATAAGCCTTCCCGCAATACAAAATATTCGTTCTCTGAAGCCATAAGTTTATCGGCGGGTTCAATAAAGATATCCGCATTAAACGAGTCTCTGCAAATCAACTCTCCGTCCTGCGTGTTTGCGCACTCCCCGTAAACCCCGTAAAGCGGGGTATATTCCGAAAGCATCCCTTCCGCAAAGGTGATCTTTATAAACACCCCTTGAGAGAAAGCCGAAAAGCCGTTCTCGGAAGATTTAACTGAAGTAAGCCCGCTCTCTGTTTCAGAATAGCGGCGCATATATTCGTCAAAATAATCTATCTCCCCGTTGGAGCTTAAAAAATAACATCCGGCGGAATTGGCGCTGATCTCTTCGGTTTGGGTTATATTGTCAAAATATACCGGTGCCCCGTCCGAAATACGGGTGACGAACCTCCCTGTTTTATCGCCTTTGCAGACATATTTGGATGATAGGGCATAGCGGGCAAGCTCTGACGGGGAATGCATCTTTTGAAACATAGCGCAGGAGGAAAGCGAGTAGAGATAGATATGGTTATCTGAAAATGCCGCAACAAACTCTCCCCGCGCCAGATACCCAGTTACGTTTTGGGGAAGCACAAGCCCCCCGCAGGCGCCGTCCGAAAAGGCAAGAATTCTGTCTTTTAAGATAGAATCAAGCCGCCCCTCTCTCACTCCGAAAGAGGTAACGCCGTTTAATTCCCATTTTAAAGGAAGCCCTTTTGCGAAAGTTATCAGATAATCGGGCGGCAAGTATTTGAGAACCGCATTAATCTCAAACTGCTCCGGTCCCTGAAGCCCGATATAGTCTGTGTAATCCGCAAAATCCTGAGCATAGGCGCCTCCTGCAAGGAGCAGGATTAGGGCGGCTAAAAATCTCATTTTACATTTAATGTGTCAGAAGATAAGATAGTTCCATTGGTATCAACAACTTCCACAGTGATGATATCCCCCGCCGCAAAGTGACCAGACTTCATACTGGAATAAACGCGCCACCTGGGACCTTTAACGTCAAAATTGAGCTCATAGATTGCTTCGCCGTTTTTCTTCCACTGGTGGGCGGCGGTGGTGCCTTCCAGATTCTTAAGTTCCGAAAAGTAAAATACCGTGCTTCCTTCGCTGATAGCAAGCGTTTTAAGGGAATCCACAGGTTCTCTCTCCACAACGGCGGAAGTAAAGGTATGCCTTGAAACCTCGGCATCAGCCGCAAAAGCACAAACAGAAACAAACACGAACAAAAGAGCTAAAAACAAGCTTCTCATAATTTTCACCTTAATTTATATAATTTATCGGAGCTCATAAGTTGAAGGAACATTCAGGGCGGTTTGAACCACAAAGTTCATAGCCCCCGCATTTTCCCTTTTGGCTTTGGAAATAACGCTATGGGTGGCGCTGACCGATATTAAGCGCCTAAAGAGATCATTTGAGAATTCCGCACTCTCAAAACCTCTGCAAAGCCGTTCTTTTATCCATCTATATGATGTAAATTGATCTTTATATGCGGTTATCTCCTCGCTACCTTTCATAAGAACAACCGTTTCCGAAAATTTAACCCCTTTATCATTATAAAAGAGTTCCGCACATATCTCAGGCAGAAAACTCTTTAGCTCGCAGGCAAGATCAATATCCGCCGTAATATCGCATAGGCTTTTAAGGAGGTCTCTGTAGCTCTCCTCCGTATTGCAATGCTTAAACAGGCTGACAGCCTTCTCCGTAAATCTTTCAACATCCTTCCGGTTGTGGGGATAGGGGGTGAACGGAGAGCTCTGATTTAGGAGAAAAAATTGACGGACATAGCCGGTTGATCCGATTTTTTCAACCCCTTTTTCCAGAAGTCTGCCAAGCTCCAAACTGTATTCACCGTTAATTCCGCAATTTGCCGAAATCTCGCCGTCCTCCCCCACAAAAGCGTCTATATAATAGAAAGGGCGGTTGCCTAATCTACGGGGAAGCGCCCCTTTAATATGCTGCCAGAGGGAATCCCCGTTTTCACGGTTAAAAAGGATAAGGTCGCCTTCACAAACCCCCCACCTCTTTTCTGAACCAAAAAAAGAGGAGTTAAAGGCGTAACTCTCCGTTCCTTCCAAATATTCAAATAGGGCGGACATCAGTCCCGCAAGAAACATGCGGACAGCCTGCTGCAGCGCAACTTCAAAAGTATCCGCCTGCGCGGGAAAATATGCCTCTATTATCTCTTCATAAAATGAGGGGTGGGCGATTGCAACGTTTAGGGAGAGGAACAGATGTTCTCCTTTTTCTTCAAGTATGGGCGGATAAACTTTAATGCTGAGGTTAAGCTCGGAAATAATAAGAGCGTCCCCTTCAACCTTGCTATGTTTTATCTTGCTCTGAATATCCTTTAGGATATATTCCAGCTTATCAGTCAATTGAGACAACCTCATAACCCGCATCGGCAATAGCGTCTGTTAAAACTTTGTCCTCAATTGTGTCCGGTGCGGTGACGGAAGCGCTTTTAGAATTAAGATCAACCTCCGCTTTAACCCCGTCAATAGCGTTTAACGCTTTTTCTACCCTGTGGACACAGTGCTGGCAGTTAAGCCCTTCTATAACAATGGTCTTTAGCATACCTAATTCCTCGTAATCATAAAACCTTCTTCAATTATAAAAGAAAGTGTAAAAAAATTCCATACAAAAATAAAACTCATTTGGGCTATACCCTGGAGATCGTGAGCGTCCATTGAAGTTAAAGTTATTTTCCCTAGCAGAGTGGCGAGAGATAAAGCGCACAAGCGGATAAGGTAGTGTTTGTTCGGTAGTATATTTTTTAAAAGAAAAAAGAGAAAAAGAAAGGTATGCGATAACACAAGCGGAAGCTCAATCAAGGTTTGCGGAGCAACCCCGTAGGGTCTTGACTTTGACAGAGAGAGCTTGTGTTATCATCCAAGACCTTTATTCTCTTTTCTATTAAA
>JAITJJ010000033.1 GCA_031278965.1 Deferribacteraceae bacterium | reverse complement strand
TGACAGGGAAACTTTAAAACACTTGCGATTTTGCACTATTTCGACACTCTGTATCTTCGTTTGCTGCTGCTTCTTTTTAACGTTTTGCATACTTTTCTTAACTTTAAATCTTTTTAAATAATTTTGCATAACCTTGTCATTATTGGCTTTAAGAGAAAATTAACGACTTTCTGTCTGGCAGGGCGTATGCCAAAAAATACCCCTATAATCTCTTGTGGGATGTATCTGTTTGGCGACGGGATCCACTCGCCCTATTAACTTCCTTGTACATCGACCAGATGGTTTCAGATATAGGAAAAATTTCAGGAATAGATTTCAGTAGGAAGTACCTTCAACTCGAAGATATAAAGAAAATATTAGGAGCGACCAAAAAATAGATTATTCTGCAATAACTTTTATCACTCAAAAATGAGCTCTATCCCTTGATACATAAAGCCATGCACGTTTTATAACTGCAAAAGTCAGGTATTGTCCTAATGAACTTGAAACTTCAAGCACAGACTGTGGGTAAAGAACAAAAAACGTGATGTATAGCGGCAGAATACCCAAAGAGAAATTTTTTTAATCCCAAAATTCCTAAAAACTTTATATTTTTAACTAATTTTACAAAAATATTGCATAAAATACTTGTTTTATGATTAATATTTTTTAGAATTTATTTTTATTATCAATGAATTACAAAAATATATAATTATTAATATAGTGCAATAAAATTCTTGACAATATCTGCGTTACTCTCTATATTTCCCTTGTCTTTTTAAGGATTTACGGCAAAATCTTTAAGTTTTGGGGAAAAAGTGGCTAACGGAAAGAACGGGTCTTATAACGGGAAGTATGCGGATAAGGGTGATGAAAATGTCGCAAAAGTAGTTGAGCTAAAAAATATCTCAAAGAGTTTTGACGGTTGCGAAGTTCTTAAAAACATTGATCTTACAATAAACAACGGAGAATTTCTTACCTTGCTGGGACCCTCCGGTTGCGGAAAAACAACTACTTTAAGGTTGATTGCAGGCTTTGAAACTCCTGACAGCGGGGAAGTTTTAATTAACGGGAAAAATGTTGTGGAGCTTCCCCCAAATAAAAGGCATGTAAACACAGTTTTTCAAAGCTATGCTCTTTTCCCGCATATGACCGTTTTTGACAATGTCGCCTTCGGTTTAAAGATGTCTAAAACTCCCTCAAAAGAGGTGAAAGAGCGTGTATATGAAGTTCTTTCTGCGGTGAAACTGTCCGATTTTGCTTCACGCAAGCCATCGCAACTCTCCGGGGGGCAGCAGCAGCGTGTAGCGGTGGCGAGAGCTATAGTCAATAAACCTTCCGTCCTCCTCTTAGATGAACCGCTTTCCGCTCTTGATGCCAAATTGCGCTATCAGATGCAAGAAGAGCTTAAACGCCTTCAGAGAACCTTAAAGATCGCCTTTGTGCTTGTAACGCACGATCAGGAAGAAGCGCTGTCTATTTCAGACAGGGTGGTGGTAATGAACGAAGGGGTTATTCAGCAGACAGGTTCCCCGAAACAGGTATATGAAGAACCCAAAAACCTCTTCACAGCTCAATTTGTGGGGGATATAAATATATTTGACGCGCAGGTGGTGGATATAGACAACGGAGTTGTTACAGCGGATGTGGAAGGATACCGCTGTGCGGTTGACAATAAGCGGGAGATGCATGTCGGCGAATCTTTCAAACTCCTCTTAAGACCGGAGGATATGAGAGTGGAGAAGTTAAGCGAGGAACCCGATACGGTCGGGCTCCTGGTGGGGAATGTGGAGCTTAAAACCTATAAGGGGGCGACTCTTGATTCCGTTATTATCTTGGAAAACGGCAAAAGAGTAATGGCAAGCGAATACTTTGACGAAGAGGACGAAGACTTTGACTATCAGATAAATGAACGGGTTTCCATAGGCTGGGTCAAAGGGTGGGAAGTTATATTGGAAAATGAGGAATAGCTTTGTTTAAGTATACAATTATAGGGATTACTCTATTCTGGCTTACCGTCTTTATATTCCTCCCCAACCTTCTGGTGCTTACCGTAAGTTTTCTAAGCCGTGATAATGAGAATCTGGTGGTAATTATTCCAACCCTAAAAAACTACCTTAATATTGCAGATCCGGTTTATTTCAAGGTGCTTCTCAATTCCTGCAAGCTTGCCGCAATTACAACGCTTATCTCCCTTGTGGCTGCCTTTCCTTTCGCCGCTATTCTTTCTCATCTGCCGGCCAGGTTAAGAAATATCTCTCTTTTATTGATAATTATCCCTTTTTGGACAAGCGCTCTTATCAGAACCTACTGCATAAAGATAATCCTTACCACTAACGGATTGCTGAACTCCTTTTTAATGAAGCTCTCCATAATCACCGAGCCCATGAATCTGCTATACACCAACGGGGCGGTCATAGTCGGACTTGTTTATACCCTCCTCCCATTTATGATACTCCCTCTTTATGCCACTATGGAAAAACTTGACATCCGATTCATAGAAGCGGCGCGGGATTTGGGAGCAGGATACTTAAACACCCTCATTCGTGTTATAATTCCTCTTTCAGCTCCGGGGATCATTGCCGGGGCGCTTCTGGTATTCCTGCCCGCATTAGGTTTATTTTACATACCGGATATTTTGGGCGGTGCAAAAACTCTGATGTTGGGTAATTTGATAAAAAACCAGTTTTTAGATGCCCGCAATTGGCCGTTCGGTTCGGCTCTAAGCGTTATTCTTACCTTAATTATGGGGATTCTCCTTGCAGTAAACTATAAAACTGTTAAAGCCGCCGCAAACAGGGGAATTCTGTGAAAATCATAAAATTTGCTTATTTCTGGCTGGTATTTTTCTTTTTATACTTTCCGATAATACTGCTAGTTATCTTTTCGTTTAACAGCGCGCAATACAGCGCAAGCTTGTGGGAAGGCTTTTCCTTAAAGTGGTATGTGGCCCTTTTTTCCAACCATCAACTTCTGGATGCCGCGTTAAACAGCTTAATCTTGGCGACATCGTCAGCAACGCTTGCCACCGTTCTCGGAACCCTCGCCGCCATAAGCCTGTACCGCTTTAACTTTATCGGGAAGGGATACAGTTTTGCAATGCTCTATATCGTTATGATGAGCCCTGATATTATAATGGGAATTTCCCTCCTTGTGCTCTTTATAACTATAAAGATACCGTTGGGGTTTTTAACCCTTCTTATCACCCACATTACCTTTAGCCTTCCATTTGCAGTAATAACGATTATTGCCCGTCTTGCGGGTTTTGATAAGCATATAGTGGAGGCGTCAAAGGATTTGGGGGCGGACGAAGCCTCTACTTTTCGTTATGTAATATTTCCCCTCCTTCTCCCGGCAGTGGCAGCGGCATGGCTTTTAAGTTTCACCCTTTCAATGGACGATGTTATCGGGAGTTTTTTTGTAACGGATTCTACATATCAGATTCTGCCTTTAAGAATTTATTCTATGGTAAGGCTGGGGGTAAAACCCGAGATAAATGCTCTCTCCGCCTTGCTGTTTATTATATCTCTGGTGTTGGTGGCACTTTCACAGATTTTGTTGAAAAAAAGAAAGTAGAAGTTTGCATATTTGGGGGCTTTTATGAAAAAGTTGCCCTTGGTGTTAAACTTTTAGTTTGGCTGCGGCAGCAGTTTATATATGTACAAAACAGGGAGAAGGTGTATACGATAGATGTTGATGTGTTTAATGATAACGGAACGTTCATTGATCTCGCAGGAAGTCCTATAAGTGGGGTGTTAAAACATTATTACCCTAACGGATATTTAAGCGAAAGACATTATAAAAACGGCAAACTGGAGGGGATTGCAAAATATTACTACAGGAGCGGAAAAATAGGATCGGAAATCCCTTATAAGAATGACAAGGCTGAAGGATCGGCAACAGTGTATTACGAAAGCGGAAGGATAAGAATTGAAATATCTTATGAAAACGGAGATAGAGAAGGGTTGCTAAGAGGTTATTACGAGAACGGACAAATAAAAGCGGAAATCCCTTATAAAAATGGGAAAGAGGAAGGATTGTTAAAATATTATAAAAACGGAAAGATCAATATTGAAATACCTCATAAGGATGGTGTGACTGAAGGGGTGGCGAGACAATATTATAAAAACGGGAGTATAAAAACAGAGGAGAGTGTTGATATAATTATATATTAGTAGTAGAATTGTTCTTACATAAATTCAAGGTGGTGAGAGCGAAATGGCTACGTGTAAAAAATGTGGTTCTAGGCGAGCGGTGAAGAGCGGCA
>JAITJJ010000153.1 GCA_031278965.1 Deferribacteraceae bacterium | reverse complement strand
AGAGGGGGCATATAGGCAAGGGTATAACACCCTATATCGCCTAAAACCGCGAATCTTAGCCGGCGGAGCGCGTAAAAGATTCCCCGGTGAGAACACCCCGGACACATATTCGGAAGGCGGAGCGGAAGATTTTCTGCTCTTACGGTCTGCAGCGCTCCCTCTCCTTTTATAAGTCTCTTTACCTCTGAGGGGGATAGCTCCCCGCAAAGGTTTCTCGCAAGGGGCGTAATTTTTATCCCTCCCGCTGTAAGCTCCTTTTCCAAAAAGCGGTCCAACTCCTCCACAACATAGATTTTATGAAATCCCGATGCAATCTCCCTTATCTTTTCAAAGGGGAGCGGATAAACCATCCCCAGCTTTAGGAGAGATACCTCTGGAAGCGCCTCCTGAACATACTCTGACGCGGCGCCGCTTGATACAATCAGATCAACTCCGCCTTTATCAAAAAATTTAAGATACTTTTCGCTCTCAGAAATTAAGCTTATCAAGCGCTCTTCAACGGCGAAGTGCCGCACCCTTGCGTTGGCGGGCGCCATAACAAAACGCGCGGGGTCCTTCTTAAAAGAAGCACTTTTTTTCTCCTGCCGCTCTCCGGTTATAACAGGGGAATAGGTATGCGACACCCTTGTTGCGGAGCGGATAAGCACCGGAGTTTGATATTTTTCAGAGAGGTCAAACGCCTGAACGGTAAAACTATATCCCTCCTGACTATCGGACGGTTCAAGCATAGGTAGCTTTGCCAAACGTGCATAATGGCGTGAATCCTGCTCGTTCTGGGATGAATGCATATTCGGATCGTCCGCGGTGACTATAACAAACCCGCCGTTTATCCCCGTATAAGATGCTGTCATAATGGGATCGCTTGCCACGTTCAAGCCCACATGCTTCATTGCCGTAAATGCCCGCACCCCCGCAAGACTTGCCCCCATAGCAGTTTCAAAGGCAGTTTTTTCGTTCACCGCCCACTCGGTATATATTTCCTTAAAGCCGCTTAATCGCTCGGTGATCTCTGTGGAAGGGGTACCTGGATAGGAACTTGCAACGCTGACTCCCGCATCAAGGGCAGCATGGGCAAAGGCTTCGTTGCCGCTGAGGAAGAGCTTTTTAGAATCGCCGCCCATCCTGTCTTCCGGTTGTTCGCGTCCGAATAAATCCTCGGTTACTTTTTGCACCGGGTTATATGTTGACGGGTGAGAGATATGTGCGGGCATATTCGGGGCTTAATCGGCTTCAGAGCTCTCAAAATCTTCAATTCTCTGCTCAACGCTTTTTTTCTGAGCTGCCGTGAGGTTTTTGTTGCAATATGAAGCGTCATATGCTCCGTATTTAGCCGCAAGATAGAGCCAGTAGCACCCATTGATAATATCATGACCTCCCAGTTTCCCCTCAAGATAGAGGCTGGCAAGCCTGAATTGGGCGAAAGAATCTTCCTCATAAGCAAGCTCTTCATAATATTCGGCGGCTTTTTTATAATCTTGCGGAACACCCTCTCCTTCCTCGTATATTGAAGCCAATATTTCAAACGAATCTGCAACACCGTTATAAGCGGCTTTCTGATACCACTCTATGGCTGTGGCCATATTCTTTTCAACACCCAAGCCTTTATTGTAGAACTCCCCTAAAACATATTGAGCGTAAGCGTTATCTTGATTTGCAGCTTTTTCGTAGTAAAGAGCCGCCTTAGCGAGGTCTTTTTCAACTCCCTCTCCATTTCCGTACATTATGGCTATTTTATACTGTGATTCGGCATCCCCTCGATCCGCCGCTTTCTGATACCACTCTGCGGCTTTCGCCAGACCGCTGTCGCTCTGCGAAACCGGAGGATATGTGTTTAAGCCGTCATAATAGTAGGATGCCGTCTTATATTGGGCGTCCAAATCTCCCGCTTCGGCGGACTTTAAGAACCACTCAAACGCTTTGACAAAATCTTGCTCAATCCCTTCGCCTTCCTCATACATCATCCCAACATTGTATTGGGCGACAATATTGCCTTTTTCCGCCCCTGCCAGGTAGAGCCCAAAAGCCTTCTTATCGTCCTCTGTAACGCCAATCCCGTAATCATAGAGATAACCGAGAGCGTTACATGCTTCGGCATGACCTTGAGCCGCTGTTTTCTGATACCAGAGAACGGCATTTTCATAATCCTCGTCAAGATCATAGTTATGTCCTACAACATACTGGGCTTCCGCGTTGCCCAGATCGGCTGCTTCCTGATACAAATCCAGTGCCTTATCATAGTTTTCCTCCACGCCCAATCCATTTTCATACATGGTCGCGGCATAGTATAGCGCCTCGGCGTGCCCGCCTTCGCCAGCCTTTTCTATAAAGATTAGAGCAAGCTCATATTTTCCCTTATCATACAAACTCTTTCCGATAAGAAATTGAACGGATGAACCGCCGTAATGATAAGCGGCATACCCGCCAAGGATTATAAGGCTAAGTATAATAATAACTGTTATAAATTGTTTCATAATATTAAGCTCCTAAATATTTTTTGGAGGAATGAGGTACCTTTAAAAAATATCCGAATATACGGATACAGTTTTTTTGTCACTTTAGCAAGTTAAAAAAAGAGGGGATATTATACCAGAGCATCAAAATAGATCAAAATCGCGAGCGGCTTTATTCCCCTCCTACGGAGGGAAAAATACCAACGGCTTGGCGTTTTACTCTACAAACGTGTCACTTGTGCGACGACTGCTCGTGAAACAGCATTCGGAAAATTACGCTTACGCTATTTTCGGCGTGTTTTCGGGCAAGAAAGGGCTTTAGCCCTTATGATTTGCCCCAAGGAAAGGGGGCATGCCTCCTTTCTAAACACTCTGCGGCGGCTTACGCCGCCTTATTCAGATGAGGCTATTTTAACCGAAACAACTTCTTTTAATCAATGTTTTCAAGCAACATACAGCTTTTCAAAAAAATTTTGGGGTAACGCAAACTGTTTTTTTATGAAAGCTGCGGGAGCGGGCAATCGCCCAAGGTTTTGATAATATCTAAAATTTCGGCAAATCTATCCAGCGGGATAGAGTTCGGACCGTCTGAAAGCGCCTTATCCGGTTCCGGGTGAACTTCAAAAAAATACCCCTCAACGCCTACCGCAGCCGCGGCTGCAGTCAGGTAAGGGGCATACTTCCTATCCCCCCCGCTTGCGCCGTCAGAGGCTCCGGGCTTCTGGATAGAGTGAGTTACATCCATTACTCTCGGCACTCCCAACTCTTTCATATCCGCAAGGTTGCGGAAGTCCACAACCAGATTGTTGTAGCCGAAAATCGTTCCCCGTTCTGTAACAATAATCTTGCCGTTACCAGCCTGACGCACCTTTTCAACGGGGTAGCGCATATCCTTTGCGCTCATAAACTGTGCTTTTTTTATATTTACAACTCTCCCTGTCCGGGCGGCGGCGATAAGGAGATCGGTCTGACGGGCGAGGAATGCTGGAATCTGAATAATATCCGCCGCTTCGCAAACTGAATCTGCCTGATAGCTCTCATGAATATCTGTGGTTGTATATACGCCAAGCTTCTCTTTTATCTCTTTTAGGGCGGCGATCCCCGCTTCAAGCCCCAAGCCCCGAAAGGCTGAAGCTGCGGTGCGGTTTGCCTTGTCAAAAGATGCCTTAAAGATATAGGTAAAACCCCGTTTTTCAACCTCAAGCCTGCATTTTTCAGCGATGAGAAACATATTTTCAACGCTTTCCATAACGCAGGGACCCGCTATGATAAAAGTTTTAGACTTTAAAAGATCATACATGCTTAATCAGAGCGGGCAGAAATCAACTATTTTATGGTAAGGACAGGACAGCTTGCGCGCCCTATGACCTTTTCGGCAGTGGAACCGAAAAGAACGTGATCAAGCCCGGTTCTGCCGTGAGTGCCGATCACTATCAGATCAGCCTCCGTTTCCTTAGCCCAGCGGATAATCTCCGCATAGGGGCTCCCTTTTAAGAGTTTGGTTGTGTATTTCAACCCTTTCAGCACATCGCACTCTTTCAGAAAGTTGTCCAGATGCTGCTGCGCACCGGACTCAAGTTCGCCGAAAAAACCTTGCAAAGTGCCTTGCGGAACATATGAAGTTACAAGATATGTCTCATCAAAGATGACGTGGGCTATCTCAAGCTCCGCTTCAAAGGTGGTTTTCAGATAAACCGCATACTCCAGTGCTCTGCGGGATACTTCAGAGAAATCAGTGGGAAAAAGAATCTTCTTGATTAACATGGCAAGTTCCTCCCGTTCTTTCTATTTTTTTACAGATTTCCAGTCCTTTAAAAATTGGTCTATTCCGTTATCCGTAAGCGGGTGTTTCACCATCCCCAGAAGAACTTTATACGGGATAGTTACAATATCTATTCCCGCCTCCGCACACTGAAAAACATGCAGCGGATGACGGATGCTTGCGGCAATAACCTCCGTATCATAATCGTAAGTGCTGATAATATCCTGACATTCGGAAGCTATCCGCACCCCGTCGTGGGAGAGGTCGTCAAGCCGTCCCACAAAAGGGCTGACATAGCGGGCACCTGCCTTGGCGGCAAGCAAAGCTTGATTGGGGGAGAATATGAGGGTCATATTAACAGGGATCTCCAGTTGACTTAACTCGCTGGTTGCTTTAAGTCCGTCCAGAGTGATTGGTATCTTTATCACAACATTATCGTGAATCTTATAGAGCTCCCGCGCCTGTTCCACCATAGCCGGGGCGTCTGCCTCCGTAACTTCAGCGCTTACCGGACCATCCACTATGCTGCATATAGCCTTTACGGTTTCCACAAAATCCTCCTTTTCCCTTGCAATAAGGGTCGGATTTGTAGTCACCCCATCTATAACGCCAAGTTCCGCCGCAAGACGGACTTCTTCAATGTTGGCCGTATCAAGAAATATCTTCACTGTTCACCTCTTTTAACTTTTCTTCCCTAAACTTATTCATACACTCTTTTGAGCAAAAATGATACAGTTTATTGTTATACTTCAACTTAAAAACCCCGTCCATGGAGATATAGGTGTTGCAGACAGGATCCCTTGCCATATCGGTGGCATCAATCGCCTTGGGTTTTGCTTTAAGGGAATTCTTTATTAAAACTACAAGGATTATTACGGATATGGCAAGGATCGCAAGTTTTACAAGCATATATCCCTCATGGGCGTGTTCTGCTGTGATAACTCTTTCTTTCCGGGAGAATTGAAATAGTTTTCAGCATCCCGTTGCCGTTGCTTAAAGTGGTAACTCCCGCAATCGGCTTTATGGCGAGGTGCACTTCCCGGCGGATAACCGCTGCCATGGGTTGAAGTTTTGCGGGCTTCCCCCCCTTTTTTACAGAGTAGGCAAGTCTTACGGCCTTTGCCACAATAGGGGAGATCACCCTGTCGCGGTAGCTGTTTACGTCAACCAGAAAGCGGAGATCATCCGTGGGTCTTGAAAGCCTGTCCGCAAGATACTGAAAGCTGTCAAGAACCGCCGCCCCTCTCCCGATAAGCCGCTCCTCATCCTCATCTGTCAAGATATTTAAGGAAACCTCGGGGAGATTCTCTTTAACCTCAATATGATAATCCTCAAAACCTGCTTTTGTCAGAATATCCGAAAGATATAGCTTTATCTTGCGTTTATAAAACTCCATATCGTTAAAGACTATCTTCACCTTTGCGATTTTTTTCCCCAACCCCAATATCCCTTTGGAACCCTGCTCCAAAACTTCCATAGTAACAAATTCAGCAGCGAGCTTCTGCTCCCATAAAAAAGCCTCGTATATCTCTTCCGGCGTGTCGCCTTCCACTTCAAAATAGCGCATCTATCTCCTCCATAAATGGTCTGCTTGCATCAATCCCTCATTTTATCTTTTTATTTATCGCATATTGTTGGGCAATAGACAAGATGTTGTTTGTAAGCCAATATATCACAAGACCGGATTGGAATTTTAAGAAAAAGATAGTAAAAACCACCGGCATAATTAAAAAGATCTTCTGCTGCGTGGGATCTGCTGTGGAAGGGGTTAATTTCTGCTGTAAAAACATAGATGCTCCCATAAGAATCGGAGTAATATAAAACGGATCGTGAACCGAGAGGTCTTTTATCCATCCGAAAAAGGGCGCGCCCTTCAACTCTATGGAAACCAAGAGGGATTTGTAAAGGGCAAAAAATATTGGGAGTTGTACAAGCATAGGGAGACAGCCGGAGAGCGGATTGATCTTATGTTTCTTATAAAGTTCCATACTTGCCGCACTGAACTTTTGCGGTTCCTCTTTATACTTTTCTTTTAACTCCTTCATCTCCGGTTGGAGTTTAGCCATCCCGCGCATAGAGATCATGCTTTTTAGGGTCAACGGCAGGGTAATAATCTTTACTATCACCGTCAGTATGATAATGGCAAGCCCGTAGTTATGAACCCACCCATAGGCATAGTTCATAAAGGTGGTCATAGGGATGCCGATAAAGAAAAATATCCCGTAATCTATTGACTCCTGTAAACCTACGCCAAAACTCTTTAGGTTTTTATACTCTTTCGGACCTGAAAAGACAGAGAATTGAGGAGACGAGACCGTTTCTCCCCCCGGAACGGTAAGAGTGTTTGTAAATACCACTTCCGTGGTATCTCCAACTTGGCGGATCTCCCCTTTTTCCCACCCGCCGTTTACTACGGCAAAGAGAAAGTATTTTGAGGTATTCCCGCCCCACGCGGGATTTGACAGGGAGACGGGAGATTTTACCTCATCTTCTTTTATTACTTCCTTCTCTTTCACCAGCATAGAACCGGTGAAAACATAGCTTTCAGATTCCATCTGCTCCCCAAGACCAGGTCCTACCCGCGCTTTTAAAGGAATAGCTATAGGGGTATCCGTAAGGTTTGTTATCTTTATGTCAACAGGGATATTATAGCTGTCGGTCAAAATATAGCTCTTTTCAATCCGCACTTGGGCAGTTTCAGCGGTAAAGGAAAGCCGGTTATCATCAGTAAATTCCGCCGTATAGCCGCCTTCCAAACCCGCCGTGAGGGAAAAGTAAGGGGCAGCCCCTCCGGTTGTAAATTTTGGAGGGAGTGAACTCTTATCATATTTTAGCATGGAAACAGATACAATATCGCCGGTGGACTCATCAAATATAATGTCATAAAGGTGGCGTGAAATCGGAAGAAGCCGGGTTTGTACACTCTGTGAAGCCTGCGGCAGCGGTTCGCTTATTATCTCCGGCGCTGTTTGGGGTATGGCGGGAGCGGCAGGAGCTTGGATCGCCGGAGGCTGCGCTATAGGAGCCGGAGCGGTTTTATTAATCATATACTGCCAAACAAAGAGGATTGCGGAGCTTGCAATCACCAATAGAACAGTGCGGGTTAAGGTTTCTCTATCCATTTTTTTTATTTATTTATCCTTACAATAAAAAGTTTGAGCGTAAAAAAGAGAGCAACTAAAAACACTAAGGAGATTAAAGGAATGAACTCAAGGGTTTTCCCGTCTCACTCTTTTACAGGGTCATATCCGCCAGCATTAAAAGGGTTGCAGCGCAAAATACGCCGAAGCGTAAGCAGCAGCCCTTTTAAAAAACCTTTCTTCTGAAACGCCTCCAACGCATAAGAAGAACAGGACGGATAAAAGCGGCATTGGTAGCCAAAATAGGGTGAAAGCGTCAGTTTATACAGCTTTATTAGGATTATAGCCGCTTTTCGGGGCGCAGATACAACCGATAAGTTTATTATAATCTTTCTCCAATTCTTCAAAATTAACAACAGCGGCTCCGGGGAGAGCCATAAACACTATCCACGCATTATGCGGAAGCCTTTCATATGTGGCTGCCAGCAAGTGCCTAAGTCTTCTCTTTATCTTATTGCGGCGCACTGCGGAACTGGAAACCTTCTTCCCCGCCACAACCCCGTATTTTTTCCCGCTCCTTAATATCAGGGAAGCCCGCAGATAACGTGAACTGAAATGCCGCGATCTTACAAAAAGCGCAAAATCAGCGGAATGTAAGCGCAAAGCGCTATAGAGCAAGCCTTTTGCGCCCCTTGGCACGCCTTCTGTTTATGATCAGGCGTCCGCTGCGGCTTTTCATGCGGGCGCGAAAGCCTTGTTTGCGTATTTTTTTCAGTCTGCTCGGTTTGCGCAGGGTCAGTTGCTGCATATTATATCCTCAAGGTTTTAAATTATTAATTTACGGCGGTCATACTATCAGATTAAATAGGGGTAATCAATAAAAAAACTATATGAATAATAAAAAATCATTACATATTTTTTTGAGAGTATTTACTGATGAATAGGTTTATGTTATAATTCATCATTAGTTTATTATAAAGATATAGGGGAGAAGTTATGACAAAGTGTAAGAAGTGCAAGAGCGAAGCGGTAGTCAAGAATGGAGTTGTTCGGTGCAAACAACG
>JAITJJ010000139.1 GCA_031278965.1 Deferribacteraceae bacterium | reverse complement strand
CCATAAAAACCGATCTGCGTAAGCGATAAAAAGAAAGGGAAATTTATTCCATATATTAACGCTCCCGCAATAAAGCCGAGTAATCCGGCACAGAGATAATCAAGATTTCCCTGCCCTATTCCGGCTAAAATTGTTCCCGGACATGTTCCGGCTATCGCCATCCCGACACCGAAAATTGCCCCTCCCAAAAGGTTTCCGAAAATATAAGTATTGTGGAGATAAGCTGTCTGCAGCCTAGCCGCAAAACCGACATCTGTAAAGGCAAAATATATTACCCCTCCGACACTTATGGAGGAAAGCATAAATTGCATCATAAAGTTATCCCTAAATCGGAATTGGTTTATAATTCTGTCATAATGCCCAAGACCTGCCTTTTGCAGAGCAAATCCAAAAAGGAAGCCGACAGATACGGAAATAATGAAAGTCATAATCAATACCTTTTCCTATATATGCAAAGAGCCGTAAAAATACCGCCTGAAAAAACTCCGGCTATAAAGAGAAGACCGGCGGGAGATAACAGGAACATTCCGCTAATCCCAAGCCCGCTGGTGCATCCTCCTGCTATGCTTGCGCCGATCTGCAGTAAGGCGCACCCCAAAAAAAGGGCTGCCAATCTCTTTAATCTGCCGGTGCCAAAAGATGGAATCCATTCGTTATCCGGAAGCCAGCGGAGCTTAAAATCTCCCGAAAGTTTTGCGGAAGCAAAAGCTCCCGCAATCATCCCTATGAATTGAACCGTCTGATAATCCGCAACGGGAGGCTTTACTCTGATAAAGTATACGGTGCGGCTTATATCCAGATTAAACAGGGAAACAAGCATGCTCGCGCAACTTTCAAACCCGCCGGAGGCGCCCATAATTTTTGCGGCTGCCAGACAGCTGACGGCGGCGGCTATCCCTGTGAGAGAACCTGCCGCAAAACCAGACCATTTTTTTCTGTGTAAAAATTCCATTGCCAGCCGCATATTTCCACCTCTAATAGTTTTGCAAGAAATCCGTAAGAATATCTAACTCTTTTTTGCGGTTATAAAATCCGAAACTTATACGCACCATTCCCGGTCTTCTGAGAGAAACAGAAGTTTTATATCTGTTTATTTCTTCTACCGAAAGACCCAAAAGACGCTGAACATACGGCTGAGCGCAAAAACAGCCGCTGCGCACAGCTATTCCGGCTTTAGCCGAAAGCGCATCCGCCAGATCTTTATGATAAATATTTTTTAGATTAAAGGTTATTACTCCGATTCTGGGCTTGAGAAAATCTGAGAAGAGTTTTATGCCGACAACACTTTTAAGATTCTTAAAAGCATAATCGGTCAATTCCGCCTCATGTTCCGCAATCTTCTGCATATCCAGACATTTCAGGCTTTTTATCGCCGCAAGAAGCGCTATGGCACCCAGAAGATTTGGGGTTCCGGCTTCCTGATTATTCGGGGGTTCGTCCCATATTAATTCATTTGCGGTAACAAATTTAACAGTGCCGCCGCCGGAATAATCAGGGGCACCCTCAAAACTTTTTCTTGGTCCGATAAGGGCACCAATTCCGAAGGGAGCATACATTTTATGAGCGGAAAACGCGATATAATCAATGTGATCCGCTGCATCACGCTTTTTCATGTCAAAAGGGAGATGAGCGGCGTATTGGGCACAGTCAGCAAATATTTCCGCACCGTATTTATGGGATAATTCCGCTATTTGATGAATGGGGTTGACATACCCCGTTACATTGGATGCCGCAGCTACCGCCACAAGGCGTACACGCCCCGCGTTTTTTTTAAGTTTGGTCTCCAGATCGTTCATGTCCAATCTCCCGCTGGGAGTGATGCCCGCATAGAGAACACTAAAATTTTTCCGCCATGGAAGATCGTTGGAATGATGTTCCATAGAGGTGGCAATGATGATATTTTTTTTCCCCGCGGAGCAGGCTAACTGATTGGATAATTTATTTATGGCTTCCGTAGTGTTTTTCAGATATATCAGAACGTCCCGCTCCGAAGACGCACCGAAAAAATCCATTATCTCACTTCTGGAGGCTTCATACATCCCCGAAGATATGCGGGAATTTTTCCCGCTCCCCCTATGGACGGAAGAATAAAAAGGGGCAAATTCTTTTACCGCTTTTATTACGTTTTTAAAAGGCGGAGTCGTTGCGGCATTGTCAAAATTAATTTCACCCGACTTTTCCGTTATCAACATATTGCGCACAGATCTTTACCTGCTGTTTTGTTCCGCTATGGCAGCCAGTTCTTTTACCACGCTTTCCAAAAATTCCGCTCTGATGGAACAAGGGCAAACAAGCACATGAGAAGTATCGCTTCTGTCAAAAAAATATCCGGGGTAATAATGTGAATAGTGAGTTTTAGCAAATGCCTTCCGAATATTTATTCCCTGAAAGTTTATCCAGAAGTGAAAACCGCAATTTTTTTCATCCCAAACTGCCAGCGGGGCTAAATATTTTTTGCACAGAGCAAGAGTTTTTTCACGTCTTTCCCGTATAAATGAACGGTATGCGTTGGTCAGTTCAAAATAGATGCCGTTTCTGAACAGATCGTTTGCTGCCAACTGTAAAAGATAATTCACCTTTATCCCGTGCTGAACCTGAACATTGCTTAAATGCTCCACAAGGTAAGGATCTGCCACAAGCCATGAAATTTGAAAATCAAAGGGAAAGGAGCGGATAAACGAACCCATATATATCACATGTCCGCAAGTATCCAATGCCTTCAATGGCGGCGGGAACGGCTTGCGATGCCACCCCTCCCTTAAATGATCAATCTCAACCACCGGAAAACGATAGCGGCGCACCAGTTCCATAATCTTCAACTTCCTTGTTTTACTCATAACAATCCCCGTTGGAGCTTGGTCGGTAGTGTCCAGGTGAAGAATCGGATGTGAAGAGTGGATGAGCCTTGCTTCGAGTTCCGTCTCGGATACACCGTGTTTATCCATGCTTATCGGGATCATGTTCAGCCCAAGCGAATGGATATTGGAAATAGTGTTTATAAGATTGGCTTTTTCATAAATGAAGTTGGAACCGTAAGTCATAAGGGATTCATACAGCGGATAGAGTATCTGTATGGTGCTTGATGTGATGAGTATGTTTTCCGTTCCACAATTAATCCCATAAAGTGCGAGCTGTTTGGCCACCGCTTCTCTTAAAGGTTCAAAGCCATATTTGGAATACATCTGGATATTCTTTCTGTCCTGCAGCTCTTTAAGGGAGTTTTGAAAAGGGCGCTCAATAAATGGCATTATGTTAAAGTCGCTGGAAAAACCGAGTTCTGTAAGTCCGTCTTCATTATTTGCCCAATGCCGATAGTCCTGAACACCGGGTTTGTGACGGGCGAGCTTTATATATTGCGACCAATCCGGCGCGCTAAAGTTCGCGTTTGTTACCACAAAACCCGACTTGGGGTAAGATATGAGATGCCCCTCCTGCACCAATTGAGCCAGAGCTACCGCAAGGGTTCCTTTGCTTACACGAAATTTTTTAAGCATCGCTCTCCGCCCGGGCAGTTTCATACCTACAGGGAGTTTTCCGGATATAATTTCATTTCTGAGTTCATCGGCAACCATAGCATACAAAGGGATTGCCGATCTTTCCTTTGTCATCATTTTTTCATCCCCCGTCCAAATTAAAAATTAAACCTATAAACTAATCATTGCAATATAAAAATATGTTTGAAAAAACTAGCCCCTATTAATAATCTAAAACTTGCCTTAAAAATACTTGCCTATAGCTAATCTGAAAAACTAGCCCTTGTTGTTAAATATGTTAGGAAAGATAATGCCTTATTATTTCCAATCGGAGGAAAGAGATGATTAAAGTAAGTAGGAGAACGCTGTTAGAATCTGCGGGCATACTTGGGGTGTCCGCCGCGCTTGGGAATCTCCCGTTCAAGGCTGTGGCGGCGGCAAATGTGCACGAGATGAGAAATGCGGTTAAAACTGCAGCCACCGGAAAAGACGGCTGGCATGTAAGCCACTGCCGCATGTGTATGCGCGGGGACTGTCCGAATATGTACCGCGTGAAGAACGGAGTGGTTGTGGAGTTGAAAGGTAATCCTCAAGCGCCCAACAACCTTGGAAGCATGTGCCCCAAAGGGCAGTCTCTCATCCAGAATCTATACAATCCGTACCGTGTAAAACGACCGATGAAAAGAACTAACCCTAAAAAAGGGCTGAACGAAGATCCTAAGTGGGTGGAGATTAGTTGGGAGGAGGCTCTTTCCGTTACATCAAAGGTTCTTAAAGAGACTCGGGAGAAAGATCCCCGCCGATTCATATTTCAAGTGGGCTTTGGGGATATGAATTATTTTTGCACTTATCTTTTCTACTTTGCGGCTGCCTATGGAACCCCAAATTACCTAAAAAGTAACGGAACACTTTGCACCTTACACTATGGCGCCGATCTGGTTCAAGGGATATTTCCGGTGACTGTTTCGGATCTTAATTACGCCAAATTTGTTATGACTATCGGCAGGCATACCGGAATGTCGGTGGGAGCCGCCAACGGAGGTGCACGGGGTACCCTCGACGCGATCCTTGAAAACGGGCTGCAGTTTGTAGTGGTAGATCCGAGATGCAGTCCAGAAGCATCCAAAGGCGAATGGGTGCCTATACGCCCGGGTACGGAACTCCCTTTTTTGATGGCGTTTGCAAATGTGATACTTTTTGAGATCAAAAAAATAGACTTGGAATCTTTGCGTTGGAGTACAAACGCTCCTTATCTTATCGGAAAGGACGGGGATTATTACCGCGGTGCCGACGGGAAACCGCAGATCTACGATTTATCGGACAAAAAAATAAAATCCTTTGACGATAAAAGCCTCAAAACTCCGGATATTTACGCAAAAAACATCAAGGTTTCAGAAGGAAGCGTCACGGCCGGATTTGTTTTTATCAGAGAAAGTTTACAGAGCACCACTCCAGAGTGGGCGGAAAAGATAACCGCCATTTCCGCCAAGAATATCAGGAGACTTGCCGGCGACTTTATAAACAAGGCAAGTCTTGGGCGAACAATCACTTTGAAAGACGGCAAAGGAAATGATAAAGTTCTCCCGTTGCGCACCTCCTCCATACTAACTCAGCGCGGGGCAATGAACCACAGAGACGGTGTGGGTGCCGAGCTTATGAGCAAGGTAATCAACATGCTTGTGGGCTCGCTGGATGTTCCGGGCGGAAATGTCGGCTGCGCTAGAGGACCCTTTCTAAGTCCGGATAAGGACGGAGTTGTGGAGCCCAAAATGGAGGCTATATATAGAGAACCTGTCTGGCCACCTCAGCATATAAACTTGTATGAATTTTTTCCGCACAAGCATACCATGCCCGCCTTTGCCTATAAAGTGGCCATGGATCCTCATAAATACGGGCTTGAATATGAGATAGACGCCCTGCTCACTGTCGGAGGCAACCCCATTTCCAGCACTACCGAACCGTATATGGTAGCCGAATCCATATCCAAGATACCTTTTTCAGCGTGCCTTGCCTACAACTATGATGAAATGGCGCATATGTCAGACATCCTGCTCCCTTCACACGCGGTATTGGAAAAGCAATCCGTCAACTGCTATGAATCGGCTTTTGACATGTTCACAAAAGACACGCGCGGACTTAAAATGTTGATGTATCGCGATCCTTTTCCGCCTGTTTATGATTCCCGCCAATCCCAAGACATTATTATGGATATATCCGAGCGAATCGGCATAATTGCAGATTTTAACGATGCCATGAACAAAATGGGCGTAATGATTGGGGAAATTTCAATCGCTTTTTTGGATAAAGAAGATCAATTTTCCCTTGACAGGCGTTATACAGTCCGGGAAGTTTGGGACAAAGGCGTTCGCAAATATTTCGGCAAACAGCATACCATGGACAGCCTTAATAAAACCGGTCTTATTGTGGAACGAGAAGCTCCGGCGGACTGCTATAACCTTGCCCGCTACGCCAAAGGAGAGACCCGCTTCCCGATATATTTTGCCCGCACAAAACGCTCCGGAGACGGGCTCAGGAAGTTTTTCAATACCCATAAAGACAAAATATATATTGAAGATGGCTGGGACATGGAAAAACACCTTGCGTATTACGAAGCCGTCATACATTGGAGGGGGAACAAAGTCAACTCGGTTAAAGATACGGATGAGTATAACCTTATCTCCATGAACTGGAAAACTACCTTTTCGCCTATGCGGGTGGGCGGTGTGGATCAGCTCCCGTATATTAATGAGGTTGGGGAAACTTGGGATCCCACTTTCGGCACAATATGCCTGAATACTCAAACCGCCAAGGAGAGAGGGTTTTCGGAAGGGGATATGGTTACCGTGGAATCTGAAACCGGCAAGGTTACCGGCAAGCTCCACATTACTGAAATTTTAATTCCTAAGGTTGTCGGAGTGGCAGGGGCTCTGGGGCGCATGGTTAAAACCATGGGACCTAAAGCCGCTTCCTATGTTCATTATAATAGGCTCACAAATACAAAGATATCGGACTGCGATCCTATTGCTTTGGGCATTACGAACAGTGTGCCTGTAAAAATTTATAAAGCCTGAAAGGAGGCGGAATATGAAACTCGCTATGATCATTGATAAAAGAAGGTGTTATGGCTGTCATGGCTGTACTGTCGCCTGTAAACAGGCAAACGCTACCCCTCCAGGGACATTTTATACCAAAGTAGTGCACGAGGAGCATGGGAAGTTTCCCAACAGCCGTTTAGGGTTTATGCCACTCATTTGCAACCACTGCGACAATCCTCCGTGCGTGGAAGTGTGCCCCACCGGAGCCTCTAAAAAACTTGCCGACGGAACAGTGCAAGTGACTGCAAGCGAATGTATCGGCTGCCAATCCTGTATGGAAGTCTGCCCATACGGAGCGCGTTATTATAACGATCCGGACAGAGCCACAACCTACTGGGAAGGGCAGCAGCCAAACGAATATGAAAGAGAACGGTTAGGTGAACATGTGCCGAATACGGTGGATAAATGCACTTTTTGCGCCCCAAGAAGAACCGAAGGGATACCGCCTGCATGTGTTGAAACCTGCCCCGCTAAGGCAAGGATATTCGGCAACATTGAAGATTCGGACAGCATCGTTGCCAAAACTTTTAAGAAATACAAACCCACGGCGTATAAACAAGAAGAAGGAACGGTTCCCAGCGTGTTCTATATAGAATAGGTGATTTATGAGCGGAGATACCGACAGAAGCGAATTTGAGATAGAGCAAGCGGTTTTTACCTTGTTAACGGCTTTTTATAACATGAATCCGGGTAATGAATTGTTGGGGGCAGTAAAACGGCTTGAAGCCGTCGGACAAGGTGCCGATGAGCTAAGTAATTACGTTTCTCTCATTAAAAACCACGCGGAAGGTGTAGTTGATGAGGCTTCTATGCTAGAACTCAAACGTGACTGGACAAAGTTATTCCGAGGTGTCTCCCCTGATTACGGACCTATCCCCCCATATGAACAGCTTTTTTCCGGAGGAGAAATAGCAGAAACAGTGGGGACTTTGGCAAATATTTATGCCGATTACAGTTTTGAAGTGCAAAACGAGCGACATGACTATATAGGGGTGGAGTTTGCGTTTTTGGCTCACCTTGCGGCGCTTGCATGCAAATCTTGCAGTGAAGGGGAAGCAGCATCTTTTGAAAGATATTCAAAGGAGTTTTATGACTTTTTTAACAATCATCCTAAACGGTGGTTTTCCAAGTTTAAACAAGCTGCTTTACCCTGCGCTTCTACAGATTTTTACAAGGGGGTTTTGGAGTTCACGGAGTTAGTTTTAATGAATTAGCAAGGACACAAATCCATTCTCTATATAGCAGTCCAATGTTTTTAAGTTTCTTTGGGCAGGACATTTAAACACCTCTCATGTAAGTTTGAAAACACTTCCATACGTCTCTGCCTTAGTCTGAATTAATATTTCAGAAGGTAAGGGCGGCAGGGGTTGAAACAACCCCACATCAGATTCTGGAAGCGGCAAAAGTGGTGGAAGCAAATAACTCTGTATGCTATCTCAAGGTAGATGCATCCGAATTGTTTGACAGGATAAGCGAAGGCTATCGGACTGAAAGTTCTGCCTAAAGTATGCAAGAGAACAGAACTTCAGCAATTGTTGGAGATAAGGATATAATGAAGAAATTTTACAGACTGTCAGAAAAAAAATAATCTCCGAAAAGAGCTTAAAATAAGGATTAAGGATAATTTTAGCCTGTTTTGCTGCAAAACTCAGAACACAAAAATTTTAGCAGACTTTAAAAAAGTTGCATTTCTATCCATAGATGAAAACTCTCTCTATCTTCGATCAACTCAATAGCTTTTGAACTATCAGTTGTGGGACCATCCGTAACAATCCAAACCAATCCGTTCCATTTCATTCTTCTCTTGTCTTCTCGCCTTATTTACAATATACTCGCAAGCTGAAAGCGATCAGTATTTCGGAGTAAAAATGCGCAAAGTTGAAGATAATGCAGAAAAATCAGCACGCTCTTTTCCATATAACCTTCCTTCCGTTTCCCGCTTAAAAACCCGCACCAAGCGCCGCACAAGACTCTTGTCAGCCGATATTAAGGCTTTTTTTACAGCGGTTTGGACTATATTTAAAATGCTTAGATTTGCTCTCTTAGTATTAATAGTTTTAGCAATTCTACTGCATATATTTCTGCCCGCTAAGTAAGGAGCAGCTATGAATAAACGTGAAAAGATCATCTCAAAACTTAGGGAAGATGATTTGGCGCTTGAAAGGCTTCTGACAGAGTATGCTGTAAAACAACGGAGCATAAGGCGCTATATCTCCCTTTTTAAAGTGTTTACCACCCGCGGCGACATTGTTTTGTTCACCCGCAAAGGGGTTCTCTCACAGAATCCCCGACAAAGATTGAGTATAAATATCGGAGCATTTTTTCTGGGACCGTTTTATTTCTTTTACCGGAAGCTATATCTTTGGGGAACGCTTTTTTTAATAGCCTCTGCCCTTATAACCTATCTGTCCGTCAAACTCGGCATTAAAAGCATTTATCTTTTGAACTTGGCGGTTACTCTGGTGGTTTTTCTGCACGCAAACGCCATATATTTAAGAAAGTTCTGTGATTCTCTTTTGGAAGCGGGTTACGGGGAAGCAGACGAGCAGTATGTTTTAGGATACTTAAAGGCTTCCGGAGGAGTGAATATCTGGGCATTATGGGGAGGGGCGGCATACCTCATCTCTTTTATGACTATGCTCATAATGCTCTTTTCGGGGTATTTCAGCAAAATTCCCGCAGGTGTTTGATTGTGAAAAATAAAATCATATGTTATTCATAAACTCTATGACCTTTTCAAAAACAGCGTTTATGCTTATCCTCTCCATACAGGGGTGATATTTGCAGGGAAGTTTGCACTTTTTGCAAAAGGGGGTATCTGGGGTGAATATAAAGGTGTTCGCGGAATCCCCCTTAAAAGGAGACCACCTAATAGCACCGGAACCTTTTAAGTTCGGATAAAAGCCGATGGTTTTAACCCCCAATGCACCCGCGCAGTGAAGCGGACCGGTGCTGTTTG
>JAITJJ010000038.1 GCA_031278965.1 Deferribacteraceae bacterium | reverse complement strand
ATCCCCGCCGAATATTCGGATACAAAACCGCTAATGAAATCCGAACAATCCGAATCGTTTGACACTGGCGGAAGAGGACTTCATTTCTTACAACTTACCGTGCGTTGAAGAAGGTTAGGCGCGGCAAAAAACTGTGCGTAGCTTTATTCACTCAAAAACACTCGTTAATCCTTGATGCCAGAGGCTTTTTGCCTTTCCAGGCTACAAAAGTAAAACCGTAGGTTTTTACGGATAAAAGTGCAGCCGGCTCATGCTCGGAGTGTTTAATGCGGTAGCGCAGCGTCCCACTTTCCGATTGCATTTTCTGAAGAAAAATGTAATTACATCTAACTAGAGATGAAAAAGATTCTGATAATTAAGATTGGAGCCATGGGTGATATTGCCCTTGCAAGCAGCGTCCTTATCCCGTTAAAGCAATTATACCCAGATTCCCGAATCACATGGCTCTGCGGGGATGATTTAAAGGAGTTGGTAGAAAATTTTCCCGAAGTGGATAACATTATTACTGTTTCCCGCCGGCTTGTCAGCGGAACAATCTTTCATAAGATCATATTCACTTTATTTTGTTGGTTCAGGCTTTCTTTTTCCCGTTATGATTTATGCCTTATAGCTCATAATGGGAAGCGTTATAAAATCCTCCCCATATTAATCAGCGCAAAAAGGTTCCGTCTGTATTCCGGACGCAGCGGTAGCATCCCCGGCCGCTATAGGGGAACGGATTACGCCCGGCTGGCGGATGGTTCTGATTGTAAAAACAATCTCCCGCCCCAATTTCCCAAGATAAAATTCGGCACAACCGCCTACCCCCGCTCGGTGCTCTTATTTCCCGGAGGGGCTTACTATGAAGCGCCGTTTGACGGACTAAGGCGCTGGTCTGTGGATAAATACCGAAGCCTGGCAGAACGCCTTCTTTCTGATGGCCACAGAGTGACCCTTATAGGCGGCGCATCTGACAAGTGGGTGGAAAGATATTTTGCGGGGTTAAATGTTGCAAGTGCGGTGGGGAAGACATCCATAAATTCTCTCTTGGCTCTTATTTCGGAGAGTTCCGCTCTGGTTTCGCATGATTCCGGACCTATGCACCTTGCGGTGCTTGTAAAAACTCCGTTGGTAGCCCTCTTCGGACCCACTTGGCATAGGGATTGTCTTCCCCAAAACGGGAATTTTACCGCAGTTTATCCCGATATTCCGTGTTACCCCTGCTATGACGGGAAATATTTTGCCTTCTCCTGTGCCGCAAAGCGGAAAAAATACGAAGATACCTTTGAAGAACCCTCATGTCTTGCAGATATCAGCGTAAACAGGGTATTGGAGGAATTGAGAAAATATATAAACTAAATGCGAGCAACCTCTCAATAAACGGCTTTCCAATAAGAGATTTTTCAGCGGAGTTTGAGAATATCCTGTTGGTTAAAGGGCGTATAGGCTCCGGCAAAACTCTGCTGTTGAAGGCTTTGGCAGGGGTTTATAAGACAGATGGGGAACTTAATCTAACTTCCGATGATCCTTTAAAAGGGGGAGAGTTGTTAGAAGATGGCTATTTTGTTCACAGCCAGCCGGAGTTTAACTTTGTCGCCGGAAATATTGAGGACGAAGCGGCTTTTGCGGGGATAGATCCGGATTTTTTCAAAGGGTATGACAACAGGCCGCTAAGACACTTTTCGGGAGGAGAGCTAAAAAAACTTTCTGTCTTAATGGCTCTGAAATCCCGCTATGAGCTCCTTCTTTTGGACGAACCCCTTGATATGCTGGACGATGAAGAACAGGATAACATTTTAAAATATATCGTTGATGCATCAAGGGAGAAATCTGTAATCATTGCCACTCACAGCAACTGTTTTGATGAAGCAGCAGACTGCATAATTTGCCTTGAAAGTTTGCCTAATTCATTGTTTAAACCCGGCAAAATACCGGATACGGGAGATGAAGCGCTTGCGATCCCATCGCTTTCTCTCTCTTTAAGGTTTGGGGAGATTGGGGCGATTTTTGGGAAGAACGCATCCGGCAAAACGCGCATCCTGCGCCGCCTGATAGGTCTTAAAAGTTGGGGGGATGAATTTGATTGCAGGATAAATTCGTCTGAAGAGGGGGTATGTCTGCAATTCCCTGAAAACATGTTATGGCAAGAGAGCATAAAAGAAGTGATTGCCGATATAGCGGGGAATGCATACATAAAACCTGTGCTTGAAAAACTTGGCTGGGAGAAACGGGCGGAAGAGAACCCGTTATTTTTAAGCGAAGGAGAAAAACGGATACTAATTCTCATATCCAACCTGTTATCCAAAAAGGTTTTAATTTTTGACGAACCTTTTGCGAGCCTTGATACTGCCTCCGCAGAACAGATAAAAACCGCTTTTTATGAAGCCGCCTTAAACGGCGGAGCGGTGTTGTATACCGCAAATAAGAAGGCAGACCTCTATTTAAGTCGCACCCCTTTGGAGAAGATATTTAAGGTGATAAATCTGTAATTCTGTAACAACGGATAAATGCAATATAAAATAATTGCCGATTCATTACGTCAATATTCATAACACCTAATTTACAGGAGATACGAGATGTTAGAATTTTTTGCAGGATTCCAGCGTAACATGCACCAATATTTTCATAGGCATTTTCATGGGCTTTTTCACAGGCGCTTTCACGAGCTTTTTCATAAGCGCGATCATAATTTCAGCCGCCCGCATCTGCATAAACGCCGTCATAAAGATAGGGGCAAGCATTTTGCAAGTGATTTGAGCCGCCTGCAAGCCGGCCTAAAAGCACAAAACAATCGGCAGCAACCCGCGGTCTGTGAAGATAATGCTTCTCTGTGCCCCCTTTGCGATAAACATTGCCCTTTGACATCTCCCTCCTGCGGCAAGGGGGCGGCATATCTGCAGTCAGGGGATAGTATTTTTACAGACAGAAGGTTCGCCAAGAGATAGATAAACGGTTCAGAGTTAAGAAAAAACTGTTTCTAAAGCGCGTCAGCGGACAGATACGGCGTGACAGATAGCGCACGCCAAGGCGTCGCTTATATCCATCGGCAAATTTTCAAGACTTATTCCAAGCTGAACTTCCGTCATCTTTTTTACCTGTTCCTTTTCAGCTTTTCCGTAGCCTGTGACGGTCTGCTTTATCTGAAGGGCGGAATATTCAAAAACCTCAATGCCGGACAGTATCAGAGCCGCCATTATTGCACCCCGGGTTTGCCCCAAAAGGAGGGTGCTTTTGGCGTTTACGGCGTGAAAGACATTTTCAACCGCCGCAGAAGTTAGGGGATAAGGGGAGATAAATCCACAGACTCCGTCTATAAGCTCTTTAAGTCTTTTAGGCAGATCCAAATTTACAGACGGTGTGATGAGCTTATACCCTTCCAGTTTAAGTTTTTTCCCGTTATAGGAAACAACCCCCAACCCTGTTCTGCGCAATCCGGGATCTATCCCCAAAAAAAGCACGGCTAATCGTCCAGAAGAGAGTCGTCAATCTCGTAATTGCCGTATACATCCTGAACATCATCCAACTCTTCCAGAGCCTCCACAAGATTGATTATCTTTTTTGCATCCGCCACATCAACTTCTATGCTGTTTTTTGCTTTCATAGTGACTTCTGCAAAACTTAACGGGATATTTTTTGCTTCAAAAACGCTCTTTACCCCTTCAAAATCTTGCGGAAGGGTGGTTATGATATAGAGATCGCCGTCTGTAGCCACATCTTCCGCCCCGTTTTCAAGGGCTATCTCAAGGCATTTTTCCTCGTCAACGGCGGAAACCGGGATCTCTATCAACCCTTTCATATCAAACTGCCAACTCACGCTTCCGGCCTCCGCCATATTTCCGCCGCGCTTTGTTAGGGCAGAGCGAACCTCTGTAACAGAGCGGTTGCGGTTATCGGTTAAAACCTTTATGAGGATTGCCGCCCCGCCAGGTCCGTAAGCCTCATAGGTTATGTCCTCATAATTTTGATCCGCATCGCCGCCCGCCCCTTTCTTTATGGCTCTGTCAACATTATCCCGCGGCATATTGGCAGCCCTTGCCTTATCAAGAGCAAGCCTAAGCCTTGAGTTAGCGCCGGGATCCGCCCCGCCTTCTTTAGCGGCAACCGTGAGCTCTCGCGCAATTTTTGTAAAAACTTTTCCTTTTTTTGCATCTTGGGCGGCTTTCCTATGCTTAATATTCGCCCATTTACTGTGACCTGACATATCTACCCCGAATCATATTTTATTATCTTCATTTATTCTATTGTCAAGGATTTCCAGAGCAACGGAGAGCTCCGCCTTAAAAATCTCTATAAGTTTGATAAGGTTCAGAAACATCTGGATATTGATGGCCAGAACCCTTGCACTAAGCTCCGGGGAGGGATCGTTTTCTGCCTTAAGTTTGTTTATCTCCGTAATATTATTTATTAGGTATGCCTGAACATAGTGCATGAGCACCAGGAAAAACTTATTGTCCGCGAAAAAAGTATACGGTTTTTTTAAAATTTCTTCATAATTGTCAAGCGGTTCAAGTTTGCTCTGATCCCCTTCGGCATAGGGCTTATAGGAGGTAAGGAGGATATCGTTTGCTTTTTCGGCGCCTTCTGAAAGGGCATCTATGACTTTTTGCGAAAAATCAAGACCGTCCGCAAGGATGCCGCGGACTTTTTCCCTTATGGAAGCGCTTTTGGCGCTCTTGGTTGGGGAAACACGCCTTTTTATTACGGCTAGGGTATTTATGGGCTTTGAGATATGCCGCTCTATCGCCTCTTTAAAGGTTAAAAGCTCTGTGCCCAATATCCTTGCCCCCCCCTCGGTGGCGTTTATAGCCTTCCCAGAATATTGGGCTATCTGATTTTCATAGTATTGTAGGAAGTATTGAAATATCTTTGAGGTTGTAACATGGGTTATATAATTCCCCGGCACAAGAACCAAGTTTTGCTGCTGCATATAGGATTCAACTCTGCTGCCGTAGGTTGTGCCGTCTGCATGCGTTCTGCCTTCCTCAAAGGAGAGGTCTTGCCCGATTAATATTATCGGATTGCAGCCAAGGTATGCCAGAACGGAGAACGCCATATTGCCAGAAGACGGACCCGTATCTATGGTGCCTTTTTCAAGCTCCAGCCATTTGAAGGTGGCAAAAGGTCTGTATACTATAATCTTTTCCCCCGGATACGCCTCATAAGTGGCGGGATCCACCACAGGACAAGCTGAAAGATAAATATCTTTTAGGCTCTCTTCCGTTGTAAATTCAAAGAGTTTGGCGGTGGGAAGCCCCCGTTCCAGAGAGGTGACGAGGTGCGGTCTATACCCTTTCTCAAGCATAACTTTCAGCGATGCATCCGCCGCCACTATAACCGCTTTATCTTCAAGCCCTGCAAGGAGGTCTATATTCTTATTCAGAGACGGACCGGTGGCGACAACAATACCAGGTTTATTCTTAAACGCATCTTTTAATTTTATGATCCCGTCATAGTCTATTATGGTGTTAATATTTCTAAAGGTATTCCTTATCCCCACCAGAGAATCATCCGGAGCGTTGCCGAAGTGCATTAGGGCGGCGGAAACACCGTCTCTTAAAACTTTAACGCAGGCGGAATAATACTGCATATTCTTCCCTATGGCGGGTTCAAGCTCTATTATATTTATAGCTTTCAGATAAAATTTTGTGTTCCCCTGCTGTAGCCCTGCAAATAGGATCGGGAAAAAGTTGGGCGGCGGGAGGATAAAACATAGAATTACTTTTGGGTGGTTTATAAGCGGGGTAAGGTCTAAGACGCTTAAAGCGGTTTTTATAGCCTCCGGTTCGTGTTCAAAGATGATAACGCACTCCACTGCACCCTGATTGGAATTGATGTGGGCTATCGCATGATAGCCCAACCCCAAACCTAAAAAAACTGTTAGGTGGGAAAGGCGGATATTCCTCCGTTCAAGATCGCCTGCCGCTCCCGCTAAAGGGTCCAAACTGTTGTAATACGGCTGTTTGTTTACCATATCCACCAGATTGGGGGTTTTCCCCGGCGTGTTTACCGCAGAATAACGTCCGGTGAAGCCGACTCTTTTTATAGCCTCTATGTATTGTGGATAACGTTTTCCCAAAGCGTTCAGGTTTTTTTCAAGAACGTTCAAAACTAACCTCTCTTTTCCACCGGCTTATATACATAAAGTGTGTATGGTTTGTCAAACAGAATAAGGAGTTTTTCCAAATCTTTTTTACTGATACCTTTTAATTGAGCGATATAGGCGTCCAAGTGGTCAAATCCCAGCCCAAGATTTTTAAAGAAGGCGATATACCAAGCTAAACGGGCATTTGTTTCAATATCTGAGAGGAGAGCGCCTATTATATGGTTTTTAGCTTTCAGAATATCGCCCTCCGTCAAACCCTCCGTTACAGTTTTATTGAGATACTGTATAGTTTTAACGGCATCGTCAATATTTTCAGGAGCAAGTCCAATATAGCCGATGAGTCTGGACTCGCAGAGACGCGATGGATACATGGAACTGACCGCATAGGCGTAACCTTTTTCCTTCCTTAACGCCGTAAAATATCTGGAACTCATTCCGCCGCCCAAGAGCTCGCTTAGAAGTTTTGCAGCGGCAAAATCTTTTGAAGAGGCGGCCGGAGCAGCGTAAGCCAGAAAGAGCTTTGCCTGTTGAATGCGGGTATCTTCATCTTGAGAGGAAGTTATACTCTTTATATTTGCGGCGGAACAATCAACATTTAAAGGTTTCCCTTTGGGGAAAACCGACAGCACCTCTTTTACCGCCTTTTCTTCCTCCGGCGTAAATCTCCCAACCAGAACGGCAGTCATATCCGCTCCGTAAAAGACTGATTTATAATAATCCTGCATATCGGATAGTTTTAAACTGCTTACCGATTGCGGCGTGCCGCTCCCTTTCAAAGAATATGGGTGAGCCGGATAGGTGGCGGCGAAAAAGTTTTGAAAAGCCAACGCATTGGGATCATCTTTTTCAGCCTCAAGCTCCATTAAAAGCAGCTCCTTTTCCGTATTAAAGACAGTTTTTTTAAATTGCGGCGTCAAAAACTCTCCTTTAAGCTCCGTTAGTAGCTTTCCAAAGGTATCGGATGTGGAGGAAAAAGAAAATTCAAAAAAATCATTGGTAACGGAGCTGCTGGCGGACGCTCCTAAAAACTCGGCTTTTTCCAACAGTTTGCCGCTTTTAAGCCAAACGCTGGAAAATAGGGAGCCGATCCCGTTATTTGCGGCTGTTTCCCTAAAAACGCCGCCTTTAATCATTATAACAAGGGAAACGGTGCCTGTATAATCCCTCTTTATAGATTTGTATTGAACTCCGTTATTAAGAATCTCTTCACCTGCATAGCCGAGTGTGTGCATAAATATCACCATGAGCAGAATAGCTTTTTTCATTGATTTATATAAACCCTCCTCCCCTCCACTTTTATCTTTCCCTGTTCAAAGAGGGAGAGAACGTAGGGATACAAAAGGTGTTCTTGTTCAAGAATACGTTCGGACAAGGATTTCACCGTATCGTTATCATAAACGTCCACGCCTCTCTGGGCTATGATGGGACCGGTGTCAACCCCGTTATCCACAAAGTGCACGGTGCAACCGGAAAGTTTAACGCCGTATTCAAGAGCCTGCTTCTGTGCGTCCAAACCTTGAAAAGCAGGTAAGAGCGAGGGGTGGATATTCATAATCCTCCCATAATATCTATCAACCAGAACCTCTGTGGCAATCCGCATATATCCCGCAAGGCAGACCACCTCCGCGCCGTTTGCTTCAAGCTCGCCGGCAATGGCCGTGTCATATTGCGCGGGCGATGCGTAATCTTTAGGCGAAAGAAATTTTCCGTTTAATCCGCGTTCAATGGCATATTCAAGCCCTTTAGCTCCTGGACGGCTGCTTATGACGGATACTATTTTAGAATCCCTTATCTCACCGTCTGAAACTGCCCTATGGATAGCCATAAAGTTGCTCCCCCTGCCGGATAGGAGAACCGCAATATTCAAAAATCCACCCCTTCTATAAAAACTTCCCCCGAACCTTGCTTAATCTCCCCTATAATCCAAGCGCTTTCGCCCAACTTTTCGGCGATGTTAAGGATTTCAGAGGCGGCATTCGGCGAAGCTATGAATATATAGCCTACCCCCATATTGAAAACTCTGTAAAGCTCTTTTTCCGGCATATCGCTCACGGCGCGCAGAGCCTTTATTGGAGGGGGCTCCTTTATGGAGGATCGTTTTATATATGCTGAGCACTTTTCGGGGATGGATCTCGGGATATTGTCATAAAAGCCGCCGCCCGTGATATGCGCCATAGAGTGAACAGTGCTGTTTTTTAAAACCTCCCCTACAAGATCGGAGTAAATTTTAGTGGGAGTTAAAAGGAGATCCCCCACGGTTCCGAAATTTTCTATATTATCGGATATATCAAAACCGTTATCCTTAAAGAAAACTTTTCTTAATAGGGAATACCCGTTGGAATGAAAACCGGAAGAGGCGATCCCTATCATAATATCTCCCGGAATAACATTTGATCTGTCTGTCAGAGCCTTTTTATCCGCGAGCCCCACCACAAAACCTGCAAGGTCAAAATCCCCTTCGGCATACATTCCGGGCATCTCCGCGGTTTCTCCTCCCAAAAGGGAAACATTCGCAATTCTGCACCCCGCGGCGATCCCCGCCACCACCTTGCTTAAAACCTCCGGCAGGAGTTTGGAGGAAGAGATGTAGTCCAAAAAAAATAGGGGTCGCGCCCCTGTTACCAATATATCGTTCACGCTCATCGCCACAAGGTCTATACCCACGCTGTCAAGCCTTTCGGCGGCTATGGCGACTTTTAGCTTTGTGCCCACCCCGTCCGTGGAGGAAACAAGCACCGGTTCTTTAACGGTGCTTTGAGATATGTCATATAAACCCGCAAAACCGCCCAAACCTCCAATTACGTTTGGAGAGCAGGTTGAAGCAACCATATCTTTGATGAGGGAGACAAACCTGTTCCCTTCGTCTATATTGACGCCGCTCTCCGTGTAAAAGGACATTGGTCAGCTGCCCTTGATTATCCTTTCAAGCTCTTTGCGAACCAATTTTTCAAGGAGTTCCGGCAACATCTTCTCCAGAACGGATTTTATGGTGTCGTGGAGTAAGTAGTCAATGGTGGTTTTATCCAGATATTTCTTAAAAATCTCCACAAATTCCTCTCTGGGAAGTTCAAAGTATAGACGGGCGGCAGATGTTTTGTCGGGAATATTGCTCTCTGCGATCCTCTTAAAACCTCCTCGTTTTTCGCTATTTTCGGCGGACGGAAAGAGCTCCAATATCTCTTTGCGTTCATTTGTTTCAGAGCTGTTAAACAACTCTTCATTGGTTTTTCCGAGTTCCACGTCTACCCCCTTAAATTCACTGTCTTCACTGTCCAATTCACCGAGACTCTGAAAGAGATCCTCTTTTTGCGAAATATCCTCCCCATTTACTTCCACATCTCCATAGTTTGGAACTGATTGCTGCTCGCTGCCAAAATCACCCTCGGAGAGATCAAGATCGGCATCAATATTCTCTTTGGCGATCACCTTGTCCATAATATCAATCACAGTGGATACATCCGGAACGGAAGCTCCTGAGCTTGCGGGCATAGCTATATCTTGGTAACTGTAAATATCTTTTGGGAATATGTCTTCCTCGCCGTCTCCGGTTTTATGCTCGCCACCGTCTCCGGCGGTTTCGGGAATCTCATTGCCGCAGCCGATTTCAATTTTTCCGCCGGCTTCTGCTTCCGCCATTTCATCGTGAACCTCTTCGGCAAGTTCTGATTTTTGGGGCTTTTCCAGAAATTCCTGCAGAATCTCAAGCTCCGCATCCTGCTCTATGCTATCCACAATGAGATCGTTGCGTGTGACGCTCTCCCCGTTTTTCTTCCCTGCAAATGCATCGGTTATAACAAGGTCATCTTTAACGGGAATATCGCCGTATCCATCTTGATAGATCATTGGAATATTGGATGGGGTTTTGCTTTCGTTATAGTTTTTGACGCTTTCAGAACCTGCGGCAGTTGCGCTTTCCATATTTTCAGCGCTTTCTGTATAGGAGGCTTCTTCAACCTCTATTTCGGAAGATTCGCCCTCTTTTTCAAGATCCGCGTTTAGGTTTTCCGCTTCTGAAGCTACCTGTGGAGCTTCCCCTTCACTTGACGGCGTTTCGCCTGATTCGTTTGCCGTTAAATCATCTGATGTTTCTTGCCCTTCGTCTTTTATTGCATCACTTGTTCTGGTTTGCTCTGTGCCGGCACTGTTTTCGGCGTTTTCACCCAGTGCTTCTTTTTCGTTTGCGTCAGCGTCTCCTTCTTCCGCCTTCCCTTTCTTTTCATATTTTTTAGAGGCTATCCCCAGAACCATATTTAGGGCGGGGGCATTAAAAGGCTTTACTATATGGTGAGCGACATAAGGATATTCTTTGCCGATCTCTTGGAACTGTTTAAAGGTGCTTACAAGCGGGATCATCTCCGCTTTGGGGGATGCGTTGTGCAGTTTCTCCATATAATACGGATCTTCTTTGATAATAAGCACATCTATCAATATACAGCACATATCCTCAGAAGAGGCTAGCGCGACGCCTTCCTCCGCATTATACGCGTTGAACAGCTCATAGGACTCTCTTTCAATGGTAAGCTCAACTATCTTATGTATAGTTAAACTCTCGTCTATCAATAGGATATTTTTCCGCATAGCCGTATTTTCCCAAAAGGTTCAAATTATAGTTCCAATTGCCTAATATAACACCCTTAAGCGGAAAAATCCACAGAAAAGACTTTTTTCATATGAAAAATAAAGATCCGTGCGGAATTCGGAGCGCAGAAAGGGTACTGCAGAATCGGCAGATAGTAGGCGTCCCAAGCAGACGGGGCGGCTACTACTGCCCCGTCCGCCTGTCAGCTTGCTGCACAAATTGACGGCATTTTGGGGTAATTTATGGACTCGGAAGTTAAGCCCGCTTGCGCTGAAGGTAGTTGGCAAAGAGAATGCCCGCAAGAATAGGCAGATCTAGTTTTGCAGTTCATTAACAATCAAGAGACATTGTAGAGTATTTATTATCAAGGTATTTGGGGTAAATTTTTTTGTCAAATTTTAGATATTTTTCTTGCGTTATTGTATTAAATCGTGTATAATATCCCAATTATCGTCATACGGGGGATATCATGTATCTTAATCTTGGTAAAAGTAACGGGAAAAAGTATCTTTCTATAATGCGGTCGTTTAAAGACCCAAAGACGGGTAAATACAAGAGTAGGACAGTTAAATCGTTAGGTTATTTAGAGAAGTTGAAAGAGGAATATTCCGACCCTGTAGAATATTTTACCCAAGTTGTGGAGGAGATGAATAGAGTGGATAAGGAAGAGAATCCTCCGTTGGTGATAAATCTTGACAGGCGGAAGGTATTGAATGTGCAGGAGGATAGGACTAAGAACTTTGGTTATGCCGCCCTTTCCAGGATATACCACGAGTTGGGTTTGGATATCTTTTTTTACAACAACTCACGGAAGTTAAAGGCGGAGTATAATGTATCAAGCATAATGAAGTTATTGGTATATTCGCGGATATTACGCCCTGCATCCGGGAAGAAGACTTATGAGAATAAAGATATTTACTTTGATAAGACCGATTTTTCATTGGACGATGTATACCGTTGTCTCAGTTTTGTAAACGGACTGAAGGATAAGGTTCAGAGGCATATTCACAGGAAGGTATGCGGGAAGTATGGCAGGAGTTGTGAACTTGTATATTACAATGTGAGCAATTATTATTTTGAGATTGACAGGCAGGATGAATTGAGGAGATTGGGAGTATCCAAAGAACACAGGCCCAATCCTATAGTGCAGCCGGGGT
>JAITJJ010000010.1 GCA_031278965.1 Deferribacteraceae bacterium | reverse complement strand
ATCTCTTTCACTTTCTCCATACCAAAGCCGGTTTTAGCGGATACCCGGACATCAACGCATCCCTATTTGCAGGAACTGTTTTCTATACAGAGATCCGCTTTGCTGCCAACTATAACAGTGTTTTTCGCATCCGTCAGAGGTGTGACTAAAGCCGCAGGATCCTCCGCTGTATCTTCCGGCGAAACAAGCCAGAGTATGAGATCTGCAGATTTAAGAGCCTCTTTTGCCCTAAGCACCCCTTCCCTTTCGGCGGCGCTCTCCGTTTCCCTAAACCCTGCGGTATCAGTGAGAATAAACTCAACCCCTTTAAGGCATATGGTTCTGGTGAGTATATCCCTGGTGGTTCCTTCCTCCGGGGTAACTATGGCGGTTGCTTCCCCCGCAAAATAATTGAAAAGCGTTGACTTGCCCGCGTTGACCTTGCCCGCTATAACCACCCGTTCGCCCTCCAAAGCCTTTTTTGCCGCCAGGTATCTATCGGCGTAAGACTTTAACTCATCGCGGAGCTCTTTTAATCTGTCTTTATAGTCGGAATAGATATTAGCCTCATCCGCCGTATCCTCCGCAAAATCTATATTCGCCTCAATATCTGACAACAGCGCTATCAACTTTTCGTATATCAGAGAGAGCGCGTTATCAAGCTCTCCGGAGAGGGCGGAAACGGCTTTCTGTATCCCAGACGGGGTTGGGGCTACGGCAAGGCGTTCCGTTGCTTCCGCCTGAGAGAGGGTTATCTTTCTATTTAAGAGAGCCCGTCTTGTGAACTCCCCCCGCTCGGCATACCTAATCCCAACGGAGAGGAAGTCTTGAACAGCAGTTTGAACTATAAGGGGATTGCCGTGAAACGATATTTCCAAAATATCTTCTCCGGTATAGCTTTTGGGAGAGCGAAAAAAGGTTAAAAGAACTTTATCTGTTACGAGCGGTTCAATGTGGGAGCGGAAGAGGGCTAGAGTCGGAGAGTTCGGCTTTAGGGCTCTCTCTGTTTCAAAAAAGGGGAGGGCAGGGGCAATATCCCCGGAAATTCTGACGAGGATAACCCCGCTCTTACGCACAGGCGTCATGGGTGCAACTATAGTGTCCATATTAACTCACGAAATCACAATTTAGGGGATAATACGCATAAATCTTAAATTGCGTCAAGGGGGGAGAACAGCAAATCTAGATTAACTTTTATTTTCAAAGAGCCAATTACATAAAAATTTTATTTTCAAATCTGAAAAAAAATAGTAAAGTGAAATAGGTTAGATGACTATATTTTTTAATCTGAGCGCATCTGCGGCGCATTACGTATCATACTGTAACATATCATATATTTGAGGAGATTTGACGGATGAGAAAAGCTCTGATTGTTTTAATTTTCTTGTTGATTGCATTTTCTGCCTACACACAGGAGGCTGATCGTAATATTTTAATGAAAGCCGAAGCCGGAGATCCGTTTGAGCAGTTTTTGGCAGGTCTTGAGTACAGCAAATTGGGCAATCACAACAAAGCCTTTGACTGGTATCTCAAGTCTGCAAATCAGAACAATGTGGAAGCTCAAACTATGCTTGGGAAGATGTACGAAAGCGGTGTCGGCATAAGGAGGGACCTCGCCAAAGCCGCCGAATGGTATAAAAAAGGGACGGAACAAGGTTCTGTTGAAGCTCAAACCCGGCTTGGAGCACTGTATAAAGACGGAAGAGGCGTCAGGAGAGATTATCGTCTTGCTGCCGATTACCTTACAAGAGCCGCCACGCAAGGAAGCCATGAAGCGCAGCGGCTTTTGGGCGATCTATACTGGGGGGGGCATATAGGCAGCGCGCCGAATAGAGTTACAGCTTGTGCATGGTATTTTTTCAGCAAAGACAGCAACTCCATTAAGCGTTGCAACCAACTCTCGCAAGCTGAAATAGACCGTTCCGGCTATGAAGTGGAACGCTATCAAGACGAATATAAATTGCTTGACAGATAGAGGCTTGATAACGGTTTTCTGCAAGCGGCTTTTTTGAGTTTATGTTATTTTCAAAGGAAACGGCGCTTCGCCTTTCCCTTTTTTATTTTTATTTGGGTTGGTATTCGCCGTATCTTTTTGCTCTGTATCAAGCGCCGCTTTCATCAATCCGATAATTGTATAAGCGAATATGTCATACATTTATGCCTTTGCCCAGAGGGGCGATGAGCTCATATAATAATCCAATACTCTATTGTGAGCATCAAGAGCAAGCGCCTTGCGATCTCCCTCCTCCGCCGGCGGGAATACGCACATTTCAATCTCAAGATTTCTAAGGTGCCGAAGCAATTTAAAAATATGAGGACCAAACGGGGTTTTCCCGTAAATAAAGAGAAGATCGCGGTTCGCGGGGGAAACAGGTTCCCCATTTAAGCTCTTATAGGTTATGCAGATAGGCACCACGGGAATATTTGCGTTGATGGCGGCTTCAATGTAAGCGCCATGAAAGTCTATTACCGTATCCCCATTCGTGCACCTGCCTTCGGGAAATATGGTAACGGTATTGCCGCCCTTCAGCATAGCGGCTATACTTGCAATATCCTGATGTATCTTATGTTTTTTCTCACGATCTAAAAAGAGGGTTCCTCCCAGACCTGCCATTCCCCCTATAAGAAAGATGCGCTCTATGCGGGTATAGGAGATATATATTGACGGATACAGAGCTGCCAGCATAAGCACGTCAATATATGACACATGGTTTGCCACCGCAAGAAAACTCCCCTCCGGAAAGCTGCCGTCGCTTTTTAATGTAACATTGAAAAGCGGGATTAACTTTTTTGCATGCTTATGCGCATTTTGGGATAGCCGCTTAAGTTTTTCCGCACCCTCAGAAACCAGGGATATCCATATAGCCCTGATCACAAAAGAACATGCAAGAAAAAAAAGAAGTATCGCCCTCATAACTATTCCATAATTATTTTATAAAACAGTTATTTAATATACTATACTATCTGTATTGGCAAGCAAAATAATGTAACGTTTCCCTCAAGGACTATTCCGAAGGAAACGCACTGCGGTTGCGGTTTATGCGCTGATATAGCCATTTAAGCTCTATGCAGTGTTAACCGTGCATAAAGCCTTTAATATTTCCCCGCTTCAGGCAATATCTCCCCTTCCGACAGGCGGCGGGCCTCCCCCTGCATATATATCCCGTTATCTTCCAGATAAACCGCAAGGATCTTTCCGCTTGAGGTAAGAAGTTTTACGGGGGATTTTACCAACCCTATAGAATTCGCAATTACAGCCGCGGCGGCACACCCTGTTCCGCAAGCTAAGGTTTCCCCTTCCACCCCTCTTTCGTAAGTGCGGATACGCAACAGATCATCGTCCAGCTTTTTTATAAAATTAACATTTGTTCCCGCCGCACCAAATCGGGGGTGAAAGCGGACAATCCGCCCCCAGCGGACAATATCTAAAGCTTCGATATCTTCATTACCATCCAGAATGAATACCGTATGGGGAACGCCGGTATTGATATATGAAAAAACCGTATACTTATCTGTAAGAGGGTACTCTTCATTTAACCGCATATCTTTAGGGGGGGTAAGGAGAACTTTAACATCCGGAGGCGTCTTTATCTCTGCCGTAATAATCCCCGCTATGGTTTTAATGGTCAAACGCTCTCCCGCTATACCGTGCAGAAAGGCAAAGCGTGCGGCACAGCGCGCTCCGTTGCCGCACATCTCTGCAACAGAACCGTCCGCATTGCGGAAATGCCACAAAAAATCCGCCTCGTCCGAGGGCTCAAGCATAATAAAGCCGTCAGCCCCTATGGACATCCCGCGCCTGCATAGATAAGGGATAGTTGGCACCACCTCGTCCACGGAGAGTTTTTTGTCCATATTGTTGACTATAATAAAATCATTCCCGCAACCGCTGTATTTTTCATATCTCATAATGCATTTTACCTTAACTGTCTAAGCTCTAATTCCCTGCGGAAAACATAGCGTATTATCTGGGTTCTGACAGTTTCCTCTATGCCTTCAAAGCGTAAGTTTACATAGCGGCGAAGTTTTTCCGGAATAGCCACCTTAACTGCCAGCGCCTCCACCAGATGAACATTTTCCACAACCGAATCCTCAAAATCCAACACCACTGTTTCGCGCTGGTGGATCACCAGATTGGTTGATATGCGGCAACCGCCGCCGGAGATGTTGTTAACCACGGCATGCTCAAAAACAGGTTCCGGTCCGTCAAAAGGAAGCGCCTTCAAACTGCTTAAAGCGCCTTGATATACCCTAACGTCAAAAAATGTGGGAACTCGGAAATATTGCCGGCTCTGGGAGATTTCATAGCGCTCCGGCAACGCCAGAAAGAGGGTGTAGCCGGTCCTTCCGGAGATCCCCTCTACTGTGGTCTGAAAACTGATTTTCCCGATGGGAAGATAGCCATAGATTAAGATGGGGAGGGTTTTATACACTTTCATCGGCTCCCCTTTCTTAGAAGGGATGGCTATGCTTAACCCCGCGGCGTCAATATTATCCACATAGGAATCATACTCTGTTTCAACACGGCGGGCATGACTTACTAAAATTTTAGTCCCGACAGGCAGAACCTCATGAAGCGGCAACAATTTCTTCATGGGAATAAGTATAATAACTTATTATTCAGTTGGCAATTAATTTGTAAGTCCGCATACTTTCAGGGCAATATGCAGCGTGCGGCTTAGAGGCGATATTAAAGAGCGGTTAATATGCAAATATCATAAAGATGTATCTGATATTTTTCTCTTCCGAACCGCTTGATTTAATCTTATAGCACTTGTCAAAGTAATAGGGGTGGGGCGGGCGGTAAGCTGTGGCGCCTTCCAGAGGATAATGGTCCAAAAAGTACCTGCCGGTGCCGTTCAACAGGTTTTCGTCATCAACTATCTTCTCAAAGCTGCACAAAAACCGCCTTTCCACATAATCTATGCCTAGCCCTATAGTTCTTGCGGTGAGTAGAATTGTATAAGGCGCGTCTGAGGGATAATTAACATTTTGATAGGTAATATTATCGTCTGCAACAACCCCTTGATAATATGCCCAGTTATTGGGGGAGAATTCGGATTCAAGATCAAATTCCGTAATAAAGTTGCGATTCAGCATATCCTGTATGTTCATACGCCCGTATGTAGCGGTATTAGTATCGGGAGAGGAGTCATTGTCATAGCCGGGGATAGCGTTTATCTCAGTGTAGTAAAGGCTTACTGCGGTGGCGTTTTTATTCATCTTCCCCACCTCTGCGCGAACTTCGGAGGAATGGATCAATATTCCGCCCCTAAAAACTATAACCGCCAAAAGCCCCAAACAGAGCAAGACTATGGAAACTTCAACTAAAGAAAAACCTTTTTTCATGGATAATCCGCCTAATTGCCTTAATACACAAAATCCCGCATAGAAGAATATATAGTATTCTAAAATAATTGTCAAAAGTAATTTTTGCCTAAAAGCCGCAGTCCTAGTCAAGGTTTGACAGGTGAAGCAGAAAAACATCTGGTTTCCTTTGGCTCAAACGTGATATCGATCGATAACGGTTTGTTTATCCTGCCCGTATTTACGTTTTATTCAAAAGACGAGGGAACTTGACCCAAACTTTTCTGATGATTACATCCTAACATATCAGAGACAGGGTTTCTCGCGTTATTAGTTCACATCATTATACTTCATACAAATTACGGTTCGCCTAACTGCGGGTGGGTTGCGGAAACAGGAACTCATAAGAGCGCTGCGGCATCTTTGGAAAAATATGATATAATAATATCGCTCCCCGCCCTTTTGATTGCGGTTAATATCTCTAAAACCGCCGAATTATAGTCTATCCACCCAGACTGCGCTGCGGCTTTTATCATAGAGTATTCCCCGGAAACATTATAAGCGGCAAGAGGTATGTCCACCTTCTCCCTGAGTTCCCTAATTATATCAAGATACGCTATGGCAGGCTTAACCATTATCATATCCGCCCCTTCCTCAACATCGGAAAGCGCCTCTTTCAAAGCCTCACGGCGGTTGGCAGAATCCATCTGATAGCTCTTTCTGTCTCCGAAGGCAGGGGCGGAATTTGCCGCTTCTCTGAACGGACCGTAGAATGCAGAGGCATATTTTACCGCATAGCTTAATATAAGGGTGTTTTGGTAGCCTTCGCCATCAAGAGCTGCGCGAATTACTTTAACTCGCCCGTCCATCATATCGCTTGGCGCCACTATATCCGCACCGGCTTTTGCATGGGAGAGGGCGGTCTGCGCCAAAAGGGGAAGGGTTTCATCGTTATCCACCCGCTCGCCTTTTACTATCCCGCAATGCCCGTGAATCATATATTCGCAGAGACAAACATCTGTTATAACTATCAGTTTGGTATTCTCTTTCACTGCCCGCACCGTCTGCTGAACAGCTTCGTTGTCGTCATAAGCTCCGCTTGCAACGCTATCCTTGAACATTGGCAGCCCAAAGAGAATAACAGCGCCGATCCCTATCTTTTCAACGCTTATGCACTCTTGCAACGCCACATCCGGGCTCATATTAAAAACTCCGGGCATGGAAACTATCTCTTTTTTTATCCCGCTCCCGCAGGTTACAAAGAGAGGATATACAAGATCGTTTACCGTAAGCCCTGTTTCTCTTACAAGGCGGCGTAGCACTGGATTTAATCTTAGCCTTCTGTGTCGGGTGTATGGAAACATCATTTCTCCTTAAATTATATCTATCCTAAATAGATTGACCGCAAGATATTTTCAGACATCGGCATTCAGGACAGTATACCTGGCAATAGAGCGGGCTCCCCGCAAGCGGAGTATGTTATAGGGGAGCAGGAATACGCCCTGAACAAACCTATGCTGAAAAAAGCAAATTCTAGGGGGTTCATGGATATTTATACAAAAATCATAAACAGCGTTAAAACCCTCAAAGCCCATTTATTTGCTTTTTAGCTTTTCCAATTCCTCTATGGAAAGTTTGGCAGCTTGTGCTATAAGCTCAATGGGAATTCCAAGATTAAGCAAATTCAAAGCGGTTTCAGCCTTGCCTTCGGCTCTTCCTCTGGCTTCCCCTTCCTCTCTGGCTTCAATATATATATAAGCACGATACTCCATATGGGCTTTCTCTTATGCTTCAAATTCCAGCCACGCTTCCTTGCATTTGGGAAAATGCCGTATCGTCTCCACTGCATGCATTAATACAGGATTTGCTTCCAACATCTTTAGCTCCTCCTCCGTTACCGCCTTGAATAACATTGCCCAAGACCACACTTCCGTCCCGTCTGACAGTGCCTTTGCTTTCGGTAATTCTATTGCAATAGTCTCGGTAAGGTCTGTCAACTCCCTGCCGTTCTCCTTATCATATAAACGAAAAGAGTGATACTTCGTCTATTGTATTAAAATCAACTATGAATATGGAAACGGAACGCTTTAGGTCTTTATAATCCCCTCCGCTCGGAAGTTGGTTGACTATCAGCTTGGCGTTATAGCAAACCATCCGTGCAATGAATACATGACCGCCCACAACCTGTATCTCTATATTTATCCTCATCCCGCTTTTAGTGCTTACCAATAGATTAAGAACGCATATCTTCTTTTCTTTTTCATCTGAAGGCAGTATAGTTTCCTTGAAGACAATATCCTCAAATTCATCTTTCGGTACATCTCTTAAAATAGCGCTCAACAATAGTTTTAGGTTCGTTTTGTCGTTTTCGTCAGCAAACAGCTTTTTGAACATAATATCCGATCTGGCGTGAATTATCCTTTCTGACACAGGACACCTTCAAATATAATATTTTTGAGGAACGGCGAAGGGGTTGTCTCCCGCCTCCGCACATACTTTATACATCTCAACGGCAACTTGTCAAGAAGCAGGTTCAATATCCCTTATATATTCGGCTAATCCCGCAGCAGTCTGTTTAGGCGGGATTAGCGGGATTATTCCATATCTTTTAAGACTCTCCGATGTGGTTTTGCCGAGCGCAACTGACGTTACCCCGTTTAACTTGGGTGAACTCTCCATAAAAGCGTTTACGGCAGACGGGGAAAAAAAAGTTACGCTTTCAATCCTATTGAGAGATAAAAAAGCGTTTATCATATTGCCCCCGTATTTTACTGCTCTTGTTTCATAAATCTCAACGGATTCATATAGCGCCCCTCTTTCTAAAAAAAAGCTGTTCAGGTCTCCCGCGCGTTCTGCCGCTCCTGGCGAGAGCACTCTGACGCCTTTTAGGGGGATGGCGCTAAAGATGTCCGTAATCCCTAAAAAACCTGATTCCTTTGGGGTAAGAATATCCGCGACCTGATAGCGAGAGGCGATCTTCTCCGCCGTGACCTCCCCTGAAGCTGCATAAGATTTTATTGCAAACTTCAAACGAAACGGCTCAAAATATTTTACAGTGGCGGGGCTTGTCATTATGCAATAGTCATAGCTCTTACAATTAAATTCCGGCTTTGGGAGAGGAGCGGTCTCTATCATAGGGAGAACAAACGGGGTAAGTCCAAGATTGGAGAAGATATTCACGCACTCACAGGCATCCTCAACGGCTCTTGTTATCAGCGCCCTTTTCATTGCAACTCTTTCAAGTCTTTTAATATATTGCCGCCGCCGGCAGCAAGTATTTCAGCGGCAAGTTTATCCCCTAAAGACGTCGCATATTCCGGCTCTCCCTGTAATTGTGTTTTTATAAACCTATTTCCCTGCAAATCTGAGAGAAAGCCACGCACGGAGATTAGCCCGCTCTCTAAAAACTCCGCATGACACGCCGCCGGAGCGTAACACCCGCAGTCAAGACGGATTAAAAATGCCCGTTCCGCCCTAACCAGAACCTCTGTTTTCTCATCTTTTAAGAAATTCAGATAACTTTTTACGGAGGCGTCTTCTTTGCGCACTTCAATCCCCAATACCCCCTGACAGGCAGCGGGAAGGATGAGTTCAGACGGAATGCTCTGTTTTATATATTTGGTAAGCCCCAACCTTCTAAGCCCCGCTTCCGCTAAAATTATCGCATCATAATCACCGTTTTCCAATTTCCGTATGCGGGTGTCAATATTTCCTCTCAGGTCATTTATCACAACCTGCGGCGCCACCCGTTTAAGCTGAATTTTGCGGCGAAGGCTGGATGTTCCCACAACAGCCCCCTCCGTAAGTTCTGGAATACTCCCGTATTTTACAGAGAGAAATGCATCGCAAGATACCTCTTTTTTAGGATTGGCGTATATCTCAAGCTCGGAGGGGATAAAAGCCGGAACATCTTTCATGCTATGTACCGCCAGATCAACATCAGAGCTAAGGAGTCGCTCCTCAATCTCCTTGACAAAAACTCCTTTTCCGCCCATTGCAGCTAACGGAACATCCTGGTATATATCCCCTCTGGTCTTTACAATCTTAATCTCACATGTCACCCCGTGTTCAGCTTCAATAAGGGTTTTGATATGGTTTGCCTGCCAGAGGGCGAGCTGAGAGCCCCTTGTGGCGATTACAAGTTTAGTCATTGTTCTCCTCTTTTGAAGGCTTAACCTCGTTATTGCGGCCGGAACGCGCCCGTATTGACAAAATAATCGGCACCCCGTTAAACCCGTAATGCCGGCGGATTATATTCACCAAAAAACGTTCATAGGAAAAGTGGACAGCTTTAGGAAAGTTTACAAACACTACAAAGTGCGGCGGCTTCACCCCGGCCTGCGTCATATAATAAAATTTTAGGCGGCGGTTATGAACTATCGGGGGAGTGTGCTTTGCAAGCGCTTCCTCTAAAAGTTCGTTTACTTTGGCGGTAGGGATTCGTTTTTTATATTCGTTCATAATGGTATCTGCCGCCTTAAATATTTTAAAAATATTCTTTTTTGTAACAGCAGAAACAAAAAATATCGGGGGATTATGGAGAAAAAAGAGTTTCTCCGATACTTCTCTCTTCAACTTTTCGGCGCTGCCCCCCTCCGCCAGATCAATCTTATTTATAACAAGGATTACTGCCCGCCCAACCTGCCAAGCGTCCCCAATAACTTTTACATCCCGCTCGCCTATCCCTTCGGAACCGTCTATAACTGCCGCAACTATATCTGCATTTTCTATTGCCTCTATGCTGCGGTAATAACCGAGTTTATCCAATGAGTTCTTAAAAGCAACGGATTTTTTCCGCAATCCCGCCGTATCCACAAGGGTGTAATCTTTTCCCGCATAGGTGAAATAGGTATCAACAGCATCTCTAGTAGTTCCCGCGGCGGGGGTGACCACAACCCGCTCTTCGCCGAGCCATGCATTTATAAGGCTGGATTTTCCCACATTCGGACGCCCTATCACCGCAATCCTTATCCGTTCATCAACGATTTCCGTAGTTTCAGGGGTTTCGGTGAAGTCCAATTCTTTTAATACCGTATCCAGAAGATCATCCACACCCCGGCCGTGGGATGCGCTGATTGCGTTGACGCTCCCAGCTCCCAATGAATAAAAATCATAGACTGAAAGCTCTTTCTCCGCCGTATCTATTTTGTTCACTGCCGCCGCAAACGGCTTTCCCTTATCCCTGAGAATATCCGCTGCTATGCCGTCCAGAGGGTGCAAACCGCTTATTCCGTCTGTCACAAGGATAAAGTAGTCAGCACTGTCCATAAGGCGCAAAACCTGTTCACGCATCTTGGAAGCAAGGAGATCATCTTTTGCGTCAAAACCCGCAGTATCAACAACCTTAAAGTTATGCCCGCCCCATTCGGCAAGAGCCTCTATCCTGTCTCTGGTAACACCGGGGGTATCGGCGGTAATGGAGATGCGCCGCCCTGCAATACGGTTGAAGAGGGTGGATTTGCCTACGTTGGGCCTGCCTATAATACCGATAGTTTTTTGCGGAAGGCGGCGGCTCTCAACTCTTTCCTCCCTTTTGATAAAGGTCTCACGGTTGAGAGAATCCAGTTTGATCTTAACTGACCTGCTATTCCTTTTCATTGTTCAACCGACCTGTTCCCCTTATGTCAGATGAAAATAGTATAATATCAAAAATATGTCAAGCAAACACAGCGGCGGCAAAACTTTAGAAAAAGCATCCCATCCATCTATGATCATCACTATTTTCTCGAATGAGAAAAAGAACCCGGCAAAAGCCGCGTTAAAATTTTTCCCTTGCAACAGAATACGCGGGGATGTTGGTGAGGAAAACTCCATAAGTGCTCCCATAAAGGGTAATCCCCGCTAAAGCGAGGGATATCTTTTCGTTTTTTATCCTAAAAACCCTTTTAAAGTAGATCTATGCCAGCAAACAAAGCTGAAATTTCAATATGCATGGCGCCAAAGCCACTTACGAAGTGAATATATTTTATATCTATGCGTTTGATTGCAATATTACGATATCCTTGAAATTCCAGGCATTCCGCACTCATAGATATAAAAATACGGGATTTCAGGGATGGTATGCGAAATAAGAAACCGCTATAAACTAGGGCAATCCATAAGGGCTAAAGCCCCTTTTTGAAACGCAGCTGCCCGTGAAACATGCCGCCAATTTGCGCGTGCGATATTGACAGACGGGCGGAGTATTTTGTCTGCAGGCGCAAAAAAACACACGAAAAAACTTATTTTTTTGTAAAATTTTTTTTACTTACGGTTGACAAATGTAAATTTCAGTGATATCTAACAAACATGGTGTGGAAGATAACCTTTTTTAGGAGGAAAATTTAATAATGAAAAAAATCTTTATTCCTGCACTTTTGTTTCTTTTTGTGTCTTCCGTAGCCCTTGCCGAAACCACATTCACTTTCGGCGGTAGCTACGAGTTCGGCGGTCGTTATATTATGAACAACGCCTTGGGTAATGATGATAAAACTGAAATGACGCCTCTTGGTGTAGTTGACAAAGTAAGGAAGGAAAACTCCGCTTACAACTTTCAATACCTTGATTTTGACATAAGCGCGTCTGTGGACAGCTTTGCTGTATATGTTCATGCAAATCCGTTTGACCGCAAGATTGGGCAGTTAGATACTACTGATGATACTCCAGGTTCTATCCTTGCTATAGGTGGCCATACCCTAAACACTGAGTACATTGACCGCGCTTTCGCCACCTACGCGTTCCTTCCGAATCTGGTGTTTGTGGGCGGTCGTGTGCTTGCGGGCGGTGTTTTGGATGACGGGGCTGCTCCTTTCGCGGGCGGCTATGA
>JAITJJ010000005.1 GCA_031278965.1 Deferribacteraceae bacterium | reverse complement strand
GTCTTTTTTTCTCAAAATAATTATACGAGAATACCGCCGATAACTTCAAATATTTATTAACACTCCTTTATAAGTCATTATAAACAAGCCATATTTTTAATAGAAAAGAGAATAAAGGTTTTGGATGATAACACAAGCTATCTCTCTGTCAAGGTCAAGCCCTTCGGGTTGCTCCGCAAACCTTGACTGAGCTCTCGCTTGTGTTATCGCATACCTTTCTTTTTCTCTTTTTTCTTTTAAAAAATATACCACCGGACAAACACTACTTTATCCGCTTGTGCTTTATCTCTTTCCACTCTGCTAGGGAAAATACCTTTAACTTCAATGGACGCTCACGATCTCTGGGGTATAGCCCATATCAATTTGAAAATATGCTTTACAACAGAGTATGAGTGGATTATATTATTTCTTTGCATATTGGCGGGTTTAGAGAAATTACCTTTTAGTAAATTAAAGATACAGGGTATCGCGATGGATTATGATATAAATCCTTTTAATAAAAATGAGATTGAGAAAAATGCACCGGAGCAGAACCCTTTTTATCCGGCACCCCCCAAACCCTCTTCTCAAGCAGAGCAGCACCCCTTTCAGAGAACAGTTCCTGAACAGCGCCCTCTTCAGACGGAGTCTCTGAATTTTCCGCCGATTTCAACCCCTTTTCCGGATTCGCTCTCCGCTTTGAACCTGGTTTCCAAACCCAATGCGGCATACAGCTATATTAAGAGTATCTTTTCAACCGATCTCTCACAATATTCAGATATAGGCAGCCGAAAAACCGGTTTCCCCAACCTTGATGCGGAGTGCGGAATGCTCTATCCGGGGTTCTATATACTGGGAGCCGCCAGCGGTATGGGGAAAACCACCTTTGTTCACCAGATCGCCGACAACCTTGCAGAGCACGGCAAGCATGTACTTTACTTCTCCCTTATCCAGAGCAAATTTGAGCTTACCACAAAAAGCCTGAGCCGCCTAACAGCTCGAAAAAACGGGGGGAGAAGCGGAATCACGGAACCTGAGATATGGCTGATGAAAACCCTTACTAAAGAGCTGCAAGCCGAGCTTGACAGTTATGCGGCTATGATAGGGGATAGAATCAGTATATTTGATAATACTGAAGAGCTTACCATTGATAAAATTTCTGAAATTGTCCGCGCCTATATTGTTGGAAACAATGTGCGTCCTGTGGTTATAGTGGATAATTTGCAGCATTTGGCTCCTAAAGAAAACGGCCGTTATCCCAACAACTATCCGGCGGATTGTAACCTCCACTCCCTTAAAATTTTGCAGCAAAAAGAGCATTTGAGCCTTATTGCCATATCCAATATTGATACCGGCAGTTACTTCCGCCATATAGATTTTGACAGCTTCCTAAACCCCGGAGGCATTGAATATACGGCGGACGTAATATGGGGGCTGCAGATACAGGCGACAAGAGAAACCGAAAAAGCTCAGACCAAAATTGATGCGCGGGAACGCTTCTTTTCCGCAAAAGCGCTTATTCCCAGAAAGATGGAACTCGTCTGCCTTAAAAACAACTTCGGAAAGAGTATCTATACATGCTATTTTGACTACTACCCGCAATACAATACCTTCGTTGAGGAAAAGCGGATTGAGGTGGAAAAAGTGGTAGTGGAACGGCTTTAAAGCCCTTCAAAATACCTATTTTACAGATTTTATTCTATAAAACGGTATTTTTAGAATGTAGTATGATAAAAAACTGAAAATATTAAATGCTTTTCCAAACATTATCTTTTTCTTATATCTAATCCGTTTTTTCTTTTCGGCAAGATTTCTGTCTTCCCCTATGGTGCTTTCCATCCCTTTAAAAGTGGTTATTATGGTTGGGATAACTGTGTGGATATTGATCTTGGTGGAAAAGAGAATATACCGCCAGTTGTCCGCATAGTTTTTGATAGGGTAAAGATGTTTCGCAAGGATTTCAGCACATTCACGGTTGATAATATACCCCTGCGTATACCAACCCCGGTGATATTTGTGGAGAGTTACGGTTTTAAGCGGCACTTTAAAATTTTGTATATACTTTTCCGCTTCTGTTAAAAGGTATATGGACGGCTTCCTTCTTTTTCCGTCAAACGTCTCAATCTCCGCCATAGCTTCGTTGATTGTATCTTTTATATCAGCGTCGTCTTCTAAAATTAAGGCAATTTCAATCCCTTCATCAATCATTTTACGGTATATGTTTATATGGCTTAGGGAACAACCTATTTCACCTCTTGTAAAACCGCTGTTTTCAAAGTCTGACACTTTCTCTTTTATCTCAGTTTCAGTTAAGTTTTTACCAATCACCGCATCCACTATTTCAACGTCAAGGGAGTGCCTTGCGCACTCTTTAAGGATATGTGTGCGGCGCTCGATATCGGTTTTCATATTGACGGCAAAAACTCTCATATACCCTTTATTTTTATGAAATTCGCCACATTTTTCTCCAAGCAGATTTCTGAAACGGCTAATTACAGCAGATAAAATAACAAGTAATGAGTTTTTTGTCAAAAAAAAGTTTAGTATGCCTATTAATAGAATAATGCCGCTTTGCTGTGCAATAGCTTTATCGTTTGCAAAAAGAGACGTACCCCAACATGGTGCTCTTTTATATTAAGTTCATCATAGTTCCAGTAATCTAGGATCACCGGCTTAAAATCGGAGATTTTGTTATTTAGCTCCGGAACCTTAGAACTTAGAAATCCCTATTTGCAGCGGGGTTTGGTTCTCTTTGTAACTGTTTTTTCTTAGGAAGTTGAACCATAGGAGATAGACACCCATCTTTTGTTGCAGATGATGTGTGCTGTTAAAGGCTTCTATCGTATAGAACTCATCTTCTATCAGGCTATGGGAGGTTTCCACATCTGCTTGCCAAGTGTGGGCTTTAGGCGGAATTGTCTTATGTATCATTGAATAGCTTTCAACTTTTTCGGTAAATGCGCTGTCCTTTTTGGCATTCCAAGAACCTATGAATTCGCTGCCGTT
>JAITJJ010000104.1 GCA_031278965.1 Deferribacteraceae bacterium | reverse complement strand
CCCAGATATTATAGTATACGGACATACCCACAAAAACGAGCTGTACGATCAATTAAAGCCGGTAATATTAAACCCCGGCAGCCCCACCAGAGCCCGCGGAGGGTTTAACTCTTATGCGGTGCTTGAGACGGGCGGCGGGGACTTTACAATAGATATTATCAAATTAAAAGGAGTTTTTTTATGAGGTTCACTGCAATTTTACTGAGCGCTCTCTTTATCTTCGCATGCACAAAAAAAGAGGAAACACAGACAGAGGAAAAACGCTATAAGATAGGGGTTGCAAAAATTATCGCCCATCCTGCCTTAGATGCCGTGGAAAAAGGGTTGATAGATGAGCTTACAGAACGGGGGATAAAGGCTGATTATGATCTCCAGAGCGCCAACGGAGAGTTTTCCACCGCCGCCTCCATAGCCGCCCGCTTTAAAGATGAAAAAGTGGATGTGGCGGTAGGGATCGCCACCCCGACCGCCCTCGCCCTCTTAAACGGACTTGGCAGAGAAACCCCCATTGTTTTCAGTGCGGTTACTGATCCAATTTCCGCAGGCCTGCGTACTTCCAACGAAAAAGATGCAGCCAATGTTACGGGCGTTTCGGATATGACCCCCGTTAAAGAGCAGATAGAGCTTATGAATAGGATTAAGCCGATTAAAACGCTAGGACACCTCTATAACTCCGGCGAGGCAAACTCTGTTGAACTCTACAAAATTCTTACGGAGGTATGCGGCGCTCTTAATATTAAGCTGGTTGCCACCACTGTTACAAACACCTCCGAAGTCAGGCAGGCAACGGGGTTTCTTGTCCATGAGAAGGTAGATGCCATATATGTCAGCACAGACAATGTTGTTGTAGCGGCAATGCAGAGCGTGACAACAGTGGCGGAGAAGAATAATATTCCCGTGGTGAGCGCCGATCCTGTTTCAGCGGAAGGCAGCGGCGCCCTCGTCGCTTACGGTGTGGATTATTATACCGCCGGGAGGCAGACGGGGATTATCATTGCAGAGATATTAAACGGCAAATTTGCGGGGGATATCCCTGTAAAATATATGCTTACAAAGGATGAACTCTCCCTCTATTTTGATAAATCTGTAGGGGAAAGACTAAATCTTGAGTTAAAAACAGAATAACGATTGTCCGTGCCTTGGAAAATTTGGGGTGCAACGGATTATATCGCACAGTGTTCACGCCGGGAGCGGAAAAGGGAGAACGTTCCTTTTTCCGCTTATGGTTGATATATTCTTTAAAACATGCAGAGATAACCAACTTTCACTTTCATGGCCTTCGGCATAACATACACAGGTCGGCTTGCTCAGAGAAGAGTTAGCCTATATAATTATTCAAAAAAACTCTCCGTCCATATATTTTACCGCCAGAATGGCGTTGGATTTTAATAAACAAAATATATCTTTAATAATAGGGTATATCACGCCGTCCGTCGGGCAGAATAGATTATCTTCCGAATATATCAGAGGGGTTTTGCAGGCAGGACAGATATAACTGAAAAAATTGCCGGCAGCAGCGTTTGTCTCCTCTTTTCGAATCAAGCGTAAAGTAAGAGGATAAGACAGTGTCTGGTATGTTGCACCTATTTTAACCGTCCAACCGTTATTTTTTATTATTTCCCCGAGATTCCGGCAATAGCCGTGTTCCTCCATCCTCTTTTTCTGCCCCCCGTCTGCACGCTCATAATCGGGTTCAATAATAATCAATGTTTTTGCGCAAATTCGGTATAATTCACTCAATATTAATTTTTCTCTGCCCAAATTTGGTTCTATTGCGGCGTTAGTGAAAACCATGTCAACTGAATTGTCACATAAGGGAATATTTTGAAGATCGGCGGTAAAAAGTTCCGCTTGGGTATTCAGGTGTTTTTTTATATTGCGCTTAGCATAGTATAGACGCGACCATGATATATCAAAACCAGAAAGGCGATAATCTTTCTCGTGGAAATTTTTAGAAAGATTATCTATTAAGTATGTAAAGGAAGTTGCTTCTCCGATACCTGCCTCTAAAATAGAATTACAATCGGCTATAAATGGCGTGATAGTCTTGGCAATATTCCGAAAGCGTTCCGTTTTGAGCTTTTTCTCTTCCGTATTTAGACTTTCAGCAATTTTTGTATAAGAACCGGATTGGAGTTCATAGGAAACCTGTATGGCAAGGGGAGAATTGCCCGCATCTTCCCGAAGCAGTTTCATAATATTCTCATTTTTTTCATAAGCCTCTTTTAATTCCGAAAGGCTAAATGCGTTGCCCATTGATTGATTTTCCTCCTTAATAAAGCGTCGGGACCTAATAACAAAGATCGTTAACCTGCATAGGGAAACCTTTCCTTATTATAAATAAAATTAATCTTCCGTTACAGGAATTTTATAAAAATAATATCAGATTAAGGCTCTATATTCTATAAATAATATAAAATTTCACTTGTTCTTTTTATATTTAGTGCTATTGTTCACCACTGAGCGGTAAAGTGAAAAGTTTAAAATGGGCGGCGCTGCAATATAAAAACTTAACGTTAAGGTATCAAAATCTGTATCTGGTGTGGGTGGCGGTTATCATCGGGATAGCTGCGGCTTTGGGCAACATCGCTTTCAGAACATCTATTCAGGTTATCCAGATATTTTTTTATGACACGGGGGAAGAGGTGGTTTTACATGCCCTGCAGAATACCCCTGTATATAAAATAGTTCTTATACCTGCTTTCGGCGGACTTATTGTCGGGCTTATACAGCATTTTTACAAGTCCGAAGGGCACGGCGTTTCAATGGTGATAAAAGCGATTATCACCAAAAAGAAGATATCGCCGCTAGTGGCATTTTTTACCACATTAACATCGTCTATTACGCTGGGCAGCGCCGGTTCCGCCGGCAGAGAGGGACCCATCGTGCAGATAGGGGCGGCTCTCGGTTCATGGATTGCCACCCTTTTTCGTTTTCCGGCAGGCAAGATACGTTTTGCAATTGCAAGCGGCGCCGGAGGAGGGATCGCCGCCACATTCAACACCCCTATGGCGGGGGCGATGTTCACGGCGGAAGCCCTTTTGGGGAAGTTTGATTTTAAGGTTTTTGCTCCGGTGGTAATATCCTGCGTCACCGCGACGGTTGTAAGCCGCGCTTATTTTGGGAATCATGTCACTTTTATTGCTCCCGAGTATCTTTTTACAAATTGGTATGAGCTCTTTTTATACGCTTTGCTGGGGCTTTTTGTGGGGATATTCGGCGCGGTTTTTCTGAAGATTTTCTTTTATACTTCAAAGTTCTTTAAGTCCGTTCGTATTCCAAATTTTATAAAACCTGCCGTTGGCGGGCTTTTAGTGGGAATTATCG
>JAITJJ010000058.1 GCA_031278965.1 Deferribacteraceae bacterium | reverse complement strand
CATAGGTTCGGTACGCTCCGACAGGAACACACCGATAATGTCCGCGTCCTGCCGATACTCCGCTATCGCTTGGGTGACAATCGGCGGAGCGTCAAAGCCGACTTCCGGAATCAGCCGATAGCCCATAATCAGCCAGTTTAATATCGCTCTCTTGTTTTTCGCCTTGCGGAACTCCTGTTTGAGCGTTCTGTCCTGCTCCGCTTCGGTGAAGTGGCGATTGAAGGGGATTATCTTTGCCCTGCCGGACGCGAATATCGTGTCGTCGCTCACTCGCCGATTGGGGGGAGAATTATAATCTTTGTTCCCGCCCTCCCCTTTCTCTTTAACAGTTTTGATAAAGCCGCAGGTCATTATCGCAGATATACTGTAGGGATGCTTAAAACCCTTGCGGAAAAAGCCAGTATGAAGCCCCTGAAATGCAGATATTTTAACTTCCTGGGGGTATTCCCATACTTCATTAAAGGGGTGCTTTCTCAAGGCACAACTTTTTCCGGCACTTTAAAAGAGGGTGATTCAAAGCTATATAATATTGCATCCGTCCTACTGGCGCCAATAGAGAAGGTGTTTCCTCCACTACTGGGGCTATCTTCTCTTATTATCTTGGAAAAAAGTAAATAAAGCGCTGTTTACACTCCCTTCGCTGTATTGATTAAAATATCTTAAATGAATTAAACTTATTTTCTGCAAACAGTTGAAAAAATAAGAGAAAACGGTTAATATCCTTAATTGGCGGCAGGAAATTTTAAAATTATTGCCTTTGCCTTAATTAGGGTTGGAGGATTCTGGAAGGGTGAGCTTTATAGCGGGAGCAATTGCGTTAATCGGTGAAATTATTGTTATATTGTTAAAAGCGGCGGGAATTGCCATTGCAGTGGGGATAGCTCTTATTATTACGGCTGTCCTTGTATTTCGGGCGAAGATTCTCCCCTCTGTCCGCCGTTTTCTGAACAGAAACAACCCTCCCGCGGCTCAAGACGCTTTCATTGTGGATGTTATCCCTAACGCGCCTTTGCAGGAACACGGCTTTACCCCAGAGGAGAGGGCAAAAATCGCAAGCGAGGCGATATTGGAGGTCTTGGCAAATAAAAATCCGGATGAAACCCCCAGGGATGCCGTTACCCGCCTGACTGAAATCGCCCAGGGAACATCCGATAAACGGGAACAACCGGAACTTGTGAGAATAAGGCGGATCACCCTTGACCTATTCGCGATATTCAAAAACGATCCCGCCCGCCTAAACTATACCCACAAACAACTTTCTCAGTGCATAAGCGGATTAAATGAGGTGGCAAATAAATCTTTTGCGGCAGTAACAGGGGTTTTATACGCTGCAGAAGAAATAAAAAAATATGTAGGCAAACTCTCAACCCTTGCCTCCCTCTCGGCGGCAGCCAAATCTGAAGCCCTTTCGCTTAGCGTGGATGGTTTTATTGAGCGCTCCGAAAAGCTCTATTGGCTTTTTCTGGCATATCCCAACGAGGGCGTAAAACATGGAAGGTTGGTGGATGATATGCTTTCCTCCATAACCGATAAACTGCAAATTCACGCAAAGATGCGCGAATACGGGGTGGCTGGTGCGGACGGAGACGCCAAAAATCTTATTGAAAAAACCGAAACTACCCTTAAGGAGATGAATATAGCTTTGGATACAGTCCTAAAGAATATTCTTGAGCGCGATCTCCTAAAGGCGGATTCGGAACTCGACGCCCTAAGACAGGATCTGCGCTTGAGAGGATTGTATTAATGGTTGTAATTATGCTTAAAAAATTCCTCTTTCAGTTTCAAAATTATTATAACAGCATTCCCAATGTTTTTTTGCGGATGTTCTCCGGTCTGAAACTATTATTTGTTTTCGCTGTATTGCTTTTAATACATTCGCAGGCTTTCGGAGAGATTATAAAAACCCATGCCCTTTCACTTACGGAAACAATTAAATACGACGCTGACTTCAAGCACTTTGATTATGCAAATCCCAACGCTCCCAAAGGCGGAATATTCCGCAGGGCGATTATCGGCACTTATGACAGCTTTAATCCCTTTGCCCTGAAGGGGGTGGCTTTCCGTTCCTCTGGATATATGTATGACACTATTTTAACTTCCAGCTCGGACGAACCCCTCACATATTACGGGTTATTGGCAGAGAGCATAGAATACGACGGTGATTTCTCATGGGTGATTTTTAACCTGCGAACCAATGCAAAATGGCATGACGGAAAACCGATCACGGCTGAAGATGTTGTGTTCAGTTTTAATAAAACTATGGAAATAAGCCCGTTTTATAAGGAATATTACAGGCTGATTGTTAAAGTTGAAGCTCTTTCGCCGCATAGGGTCAAATTCACGTTCAGCGCGGAAGAAAAGAGCCGCGAACTCCCCCTTATTGCGGGGCAGATGACAATAATCCCCAAACATTATTGGGAAAAGCGGGATCTTTCCAAATCCACCCTTGAAAAACCGCTCGGCAGCGGTCCATACCGCATAGGCGCTTTTGAAGCGGGGAAAAGCGTTACCTTTGAACGCGTAAATGACTATTGGGGGGCGGATCTCCCTGTAAATAACGGGTTTAATAACTTTGACAAGGTTATCTTTGAGTATTTTAGGGATCAAACCGTGGCTTTTGAAGCGTTTAAGGCGGGGCATTTTGATTTAACGGCTGAAAATTCCGATTCAAGGTGGTATAGGGGTTATACCGGCAAATATTTTGATCTGGGAGCCATAAAAAAAGAAGAGATTCCGTATAAAAACGCGGAAGGGATGCTGGGCATAGCGTTAAATACCGTCGTGAAGCCGCTGGATGATATAAATGTCCGCAAAGCTCTTAATTACGCTTTTGATTATGATTGGATAAATAAAAATATATATTTCGGCCAGGAAAAGCGTCATGACAGCTATTTTTCAAATTCAGAGCTTGCCTGCGGGGCATTGCCCGCTCCGGAGGTGGCGGAAGTCATAAAGCGCGTTAAGCCGGACGCGCCAAAGGAGTTTTTTGAAACTCCTTTTATCCTCCCTTCCACCGACGGAAGCGGCAATAACCGTGAAAATCTTATAGAGGCGGTCAAACTCTTTGAAAAGGCGGGATATAAATTGGCAAACGGAAAGATGATCGGTCCGGACGGCAAAAAACTATCCCTTGAGATTACCACCTCGTCAAAAGTTGTGGAAAACGAACTCCTATCTTTTCAAAAAGCGCTGGAGCGGATTGGGATAGATTTTTACATCCGCTTTCTTGACTCGGCGCAATATGTGGATAAGGTTAGAAATAAAGACTATATGATGATTTACGTCCGCGTAAAGCAATCGGAATCTCCGGGGAATGAGCAGCGCAGTATGTGGGGCGCAGCGGCGGCGGACGAGGCGGGGAGCAGAAATTACGCAAGGATAAAAGATCCGTCAATTGACAGGCTGATTGAAATGATCGTGAGCGCTCCGAACAGGAAAACCCTTGTAACCTATGCCAGGGCGTTGGATCGCATCCTCCTTGAAGGGTGGTATTTCATCCCCACAGGATATTCTGACCGATACCGCATAGCATACTGGGATAAGTTCGGTTTTCCCGAGAAGAGAGCCGCCTACGGCGTGGCGTTAGACAGTTGGTGGGTAGATAAGGAGAAGCAACGGAAAATAGATGCGTTATTACGTCCTTAAAAGATTATCCCTTGTTATCCCCACCCTTCTTGGGATTATCACTTTAAATTTTTTTCTTGTTCAACTTGCTCCCGGCGGGCCTCTGGAAACCTTGATCGCCCGCAAAACAGGAACGGAGGTAAGCGCGGAAGAGCGTGCCCAGAGGCAGGATCAAAAAGCTGCCCAACTGCCGGACGACAGGGAGAACCGCTATTCCGATTCTGATCATTTTTCACCGGAACTTATGAAAGAGTTGGAAAAACTATATGGTTTTGATAAACCCATAGGGATTCGCTACCTTCTGATGATAAAAAACTTCGCAACCTTTGATTTCGGGGAGAGCTTTTTTAGAGATAGGAGCGTTATGGAGCTTATTAAAGAAAAACTTCCGGTTTCAATCTCCCTTGGGGTGTGGACGACCATCCTTGTATATCTTGTCAGCATCCCCTTGGGAATAAGGAAAGCGGTTAAAAACGGCTCCGGTTTTGATGTTTGGAGTTCTTTTTTCATAATCATGGGAAGCGCTATACCCGTATTTCTTTTTGCCGTGGTGCTGATCATATTTTTTGCGGGAGGGAGTTACTTTGCGTGGTTTCCCCTGCGAGGGCTTGTGTCGGAAGGTTTTGCCGATATGAGTCTATTCGAAAAGATCGCCGATTATCTGTGGCATATATTTTTGCCCGTGGTTTCCATGCTTATTGGGGGTTTTGCTTCCCTGACGATGCTTACAAAAAACTCTTTTATAGACGAGCTTGCAAAACAGTATGTTACTGCCGCAAGAGCAAAGGGGATAACGGAAAGGCGCGTTTTATACGCCCATGTATTCCGCAATGCCATGCTGATAGTTATATCGGGGTTCCCGGCGGCTTTTATATCTATGTTTTTTACCGGTTCTCTCTTGGTGGAGGTGATATTTTCCCTTGACGGGCTTGGGCTTATGGGGTTTGAAGCGGCATTGGGGCGGGATTACCCCGTGATGTTTTCCACTCTCTATATATTCACCCTCATGGGGCTTATTCTGGGGATACTAAGCGATATAACCTATACTCTGGTAGATCCCCGCATATCGTTTAAATCGGTTAGGTAACCGCTATGAACCTCTCACCCCTTGCCAAACGCCGCTTAAAGCGTTTTAAGAGCAATAAGAGGGCATTTTTTTCCCTTATCATATTCACCGCTTTTTTCCTGTTAAGCCTTTTTGCGGAGTTTATTGCCAACGATAAGCCGATAATCCTAATATATGAAGGCAAACTTTATTTTCCGGTGCTTGCGGAATATCCCGAAACAGAGTTCGGCGGGATATTTGAAACGGAGGCGGATTATAAAGACCCGTTTATGTTGGAAAAAATAAAAGGGAGCTTTGTAATATGGACGCCGGTCCGCTTCAGTTATAACACCATACGCTATGATACCTCCGAACCGCCGCCAACGCCGCCCACATGGGAAAACCCGCTGGGGCTTGATAACCACGGCAGGGATGTATTTGCGCGCCTGTTGTATGGTTTTCGCCTGTCGGTGCTTTTCGGTTTTATTCTTACGATATTGTCGTCCGTCATAGGGGTATGTATAGGCGCTCTGCAAGGGTATTACGGGGGGAGGATTGATCTTTTCGGGCAGCGGTTTATTGAGATTTGGTCGGGGATTCCGCTCTTCTATCTTTTAATCTTGGCGTCCGGCATATTCCGCCCCGGTTTTTGGCATCTCCTTCTTATTATGACGCTCTTTAGCTGGACGCATCTGATAGGGGTGGTGCGGGCGGAATTCCTTAAAGGGCGCAACCTTGAATATGTACAGGCGGCAAAAGTTCTGGGAGTAAAGGATAGAGTTATAATGTTCCGTCATATCCTCCCCAACGCCCTTATTTCCGCTATGACGTTCCTTCCGTTTATATTGTCTGGATCCATAGGCACGCTGACTTCCCTTGATTTTCTGGGGTTGGGGATGCCGCCCGGAACCCCGTCCATAGGTGAATTATTGGCGGCGGGAAAGTCCAATCTTCACGCCCCATGGCTTGGAATTTCTGCTTTTGCGGTGCTGTCTGGGATGCTCTCCCTCTTGGTTTTTGTGGGGGAGGGATTGAGGGATGCCCTCGATCCCAGAGCGATACAGGGGCGCTAGCGTGATGATAGTACGGCGGTAAACCTATGAAAGATAAAGTATTGGAAGTTGAAAATTTAAAAATCTCTTTTTATACCGAATTTGGCAAGGTTGAGGCGGTTAAAGATTTCTCCTTTGATATATTTGAAGGGGAAACTGTGGCAATAGTTGGGGAATCAGGTTCCGGCAAATCGGTTTGCGCCCATTCGCTGACCTCTCTTATGAAGCCGCTCGGTGCTGTTGTTGAGAGCGGTTCTGTTAATTTCTGTAGTAATACTTTAAATTTTTCCGATGAAGCCGCCATACGGGCGCTTAGGGGAAAAGATATTGCATATATCTTTCAGGAACCTATGGCATCCTTAAACCCTCTGCATAATATTGAAAAACAGATTACGGAGAGGTTGATATATGTTGACGGCGTTTCCAAGTCCGCCGCTAAAAAGAGAGGGTTGGAGCTCTTAACCCTCGTGGGGATTAATCAGCCGGAAAAACGGTTGAAAGACCTCCCGCACACCTTTTCAGGAGGGGAGAGGCAACGGGTGATGATTGCGGCGGCTCTCGCTGCTGAGCCGAAATTACTGATAGCAGACGAGCCCACCACTGCCCTTGATGCGGCGGTTCAAAAACAGATACTTGAGCTTTTAATGGAGCTTAAAGCCCGATTTAAGATGTCGCTCCTGCTAATCACACATGATCTGGAAATAGTCCGCAACTATGCGGAAAGGGTGGTAGTGGTTAAAAACGGGATAGTTGCGGAGAGCGCTCCTGTAGATGAGATATTTGCACACCCCGGGCATGAATACACAAGAGAGCTTTTTTCCGCATCAAGAACCCTCCCCGCGCCTGTTGATGAAACAAATGAAAATATCCTGGAAGTAAAAGGGCTTAATGTCCGCTATAAAGAGTTTACGGCAGTAAATGATCTCTGTTTCACCCTGAAAAAAGGGAGCAGTTTGGGGATTGTTGGGGATTCGGGCTCCGGCAAAACCTCGTCCGCCCTTGCCGTAACGCGCCTTATCCCTTCAACGGGGGAAGTTGTCTTTAGAGGGCGGAATTTTCTGAAACTCAACCCCGAAGAGCTGAGAAGAGAGCGGCGGTATCTGCAAATGGTATTTCAAGACCCATACGGCAGCCTAAATCCCAGGATGACGGTGCGGATGATTGTTGCGGAAGGGCTTCTTGCAAGAGGGGAGAGGGATAAGAAAAAGATTGCGGATGCGGCGGATCAGGCGCTCTCCGATGTGGGGCTTGAGCGGGATATATTGGATCGCTATCCCCATGAATTCTCCGGCGGACAGCGTCAGCGGATCGCCATAGCAAGGGCATTGATTCAAAAGCCGGAGGTTGTGATCTTTGATGAACCCACATCATCTCTGGATAGGAGCGTTCAGTTCCAGATAACGGAACTCCTAAAAACCCTCCAGATAAGATACTCTCTCTCTTATATATTCATAAGCCACGACTTAAATCTGGTGCACTCCCTCTGCCATAAAGTTTTGGTGATGAAAAACGGGAAGGCTTCTTAAAGCGGTTAAGGGTGCGGCAATTTCATATCTGTAGAAAAGACTTTTTTCGCTTTAAAAATAATGGCGGCAAGGGTTATGGCGCAGAAAAAAGATGAGAGGAATATTATGGAATAGTGCCAAAAGCTGTTAAAACCCTTCCATATATAAAAGTTAAAAAGGAGGAATAGAGGGAGCATTATTAAACCGCTTAGTATCCAATAGGAAAAGGTTGCCTTTTCGGAACACTCTTTTTCAGGGAGTTTAAATATAAATACAGATATGACGGCAAACCCCAAGAGGGTGGAAAAGTACTGGAAAAGCCTGTAAATTGGGAAACCGTCTGTTACAGGCAGGTTAAGCAGCGGGAGACGTTCAACAAAATAGCCGTTTGCGTGGGTGAAGCCATCCCATAAGATATGGGTGAAACTTCCCAATATGGCGGAAATGTAGATAATAAACCAATCTTTTCTGAAAGCCGTTTGCAAGTCAAAGGCGAGAATATCCGCGAATCTGGCGCGCAGCGGGAGCGGGAGGGCGTTTATAAAAGGTTCTCTGATTACCGTGTAAAATAAGAAGAGGAGGGCGAGAGTAAGGGGGAGATCAAACCAGAGCATGCCCCCCAAGGTATGGGAGTACTTGCTTTTCATACGGAAAAAATATTCAAAATCCGGAGCGATGCTGCCAAAGATAAGGGCCGGAAGCGAGAGCCGCTTAATAAGCGCTTTTAACGGTATCGCTGCCGCTGGGTGTGAAAAAGTAAAAGGCATAATCTCCTAATTTATATAGCAATTGTGTTTGGAGAGGGGTGCGTCTCCCCTTGCATTTTTTCAATAGTCTGGGTTGTATCTGTTGCATTTCTGATATATATTAGCATAACTAATGGAGTCTAGGAAATGGATTTTGATAATTTTGATCCCTTGGCGCTTGCCGAAGAGGGGAAGGAAGCGGTAACAGGTTTGGAAGTGGTGGACAAA
>JAITJJ010000056.1 GCA_031278965.1 Deferribacteraceae bacterium | reverse complement strand
ACATAGACCAAGAGATTTACCATGTCAGCAGCACGGGGAAGTGGTCTTATGTTGAGAGAGGGCAGGTCAACAAAAAAACGGACGGTTTTTTAAGCAATATGAGGTATACTGACGAGAGTGTAAAGCCGCTCTTAACTGGTTCGAGCTGGAAAACAGCGTATTTTAAGGCTTATATGGCATTTACACAAAATTATGCACAGTGCCAATTTAGTTTCAGCAAAATCCCCTTTATATTTGGATGTATCATCGTATAAATCAGTGGGATTCCTATTTTGCAAACTGTATAGTGGGATTGACTTTAATGTTTGATAAATATACTTGTCCATAACTTTTAAGTGAAATATATTGAAGTTCCCTTTACTTCAGCTTCATGCAAAGAACGATGCAACTGTGGGCATGGCGCATAGTATCCGCAACGATCGCCATCATATTTTTCCAACTGTTTTATTAGCTTATCTACTACCTCTTCCAAAATTTCGGGAGTATAATTGAACCCACTGTTAAAACCAAATTCCCTCTCCCCCTCTTTCAACTCCTCTCTAGCGTAGTAAAACACCTCGCCATTGAGGAGATACTTATACTTCTTAGTATCAGTGCTTGTGGCATTAATTATCTATTCCTTTATCATGATATTTCTCCGCTGTTATAAGCCCAATATATCAATATATCGGGATTATATCAAGCGTTTTACTACCAAGCCCCCTCATCGCTCTTTCCTATACCGGGTCTACCTATTATGAGTGTGCCAGTCTTGGCGCTTAAAAACCCGCCTAATTCATTGATATTATAAAATCCGAATACCCCAGCCGTTTACTTTTATCGATTTAAGGTGTGCGGCTTGTCCCCCAAGCGCTATGAGTCGGTCAGGGGCGACCACGCCCACACATCCCCCCATTTCAAATCGTTTAAAAGCAAGCCGTTTGCAAACATCTGATCCATGCCGGACATGTAGGACTCATCAGTCATAATAAGCGCTCTCCCCTTCATAAACGAGATAAGGTAATCACGCCAACTCTTAAAATTCAGTTCCGCAAGATTGCGGGTGGCTTTTAGGGTATCCCACGTTTCATCCTCGCTGATATATCCGCAGTTAAAAGCCAGGCGCGCTATAAAAGCCGCCCGTTCAATATCCCAAGCTATGGTGGTCCGGACGGAATCGATATCTCCTATCTTTAGCTTAACTCCGTTCCACTTATAGCCCACCATGATGCTTTCAGACACATATTTAAGCATGGCAGTTTGTTCGGCATTCAGGAATCTGTTATCCCCTGCGAGATATTTTTCAAGGAGCGGATCAAGCTCAAGATGATTTCCGTCGGTCAGAAAAGCGTCAATCAACCCTAAGGCTTCCTCCTTATTTTTAACATCCCAGAACCCTTGCAAAACCTGCCGCGGCTCTATCTTACTGCTAGGGTTTATCACCAAAGTCTGTGGCGTCCACTGATTTGCTCGGATCAATATAGCGCCGGTGGCAACAAACGGTCTCATTTCCTCAGCCACCGCATAAGCCGAATCCGCCTGCCGCGGACTGTTAAAGAGCTTACCCATTATGTCCCTCAATAGACCCCAAAGCCAATCCATTTTAATCTCCTGATATTTATATTTCTCGCGATGGCTTATTCCCAATTTGTTTTATCAAATACGGTTACAACCATCCGTCTAACCAGCGGGGATACTGTTTCATCGTCCTCAGCCGTTCCGCTGTATTGCGCGCCGCTATATGATCCGCTGTACTGCCCGTCGCCATACGGTCCGGCATACCTCTCAGGTTCGACATTATGGTTAAGATCATTGTTGTTAAGATTAATTTTAGCAAACCTTTGGGCGATGTTCGTATTGATCCTGAATGTAGCGGAATCCGCCTGCGCGAGGAAATTACCGTTTTTATCGTAAAAAGCCAACACTCCGGTTTTATAATGGGAGAAGAAAAATACAGAGGCTTTCTGTAAATACCATTCCACCTTGCGGATATCCGAGTACAGTACCGGATAGCTCGTTATCCCTGTATTTATAACAAACCCACGCTCATATATCTCAATACGGGCGCGAAAAAATTTAATAAACCAGAGAACTGCAAAAACTCCGCTTACAAACGTAACCGCCGCGCCTATAACCGTTAGCGGAGTGAATGCAATATCTTTACTGAGTCCCCCTCCCGCAGAAAAAGCATAGCTTCCGAAACACATAATAATAAAGAATATAAGATTAAAGGTATAAATGCTCAAACGCTTTGCGGAATGAGTGAACTGCAATCTCCCCAGCCGCGCAAATCTTATTTCCCGGGAAGGCCTCCGAAGCCTCTTATAGCCCGCCCAAATAAGCATTATCGGGATCTCTACCGCAAGAAAAACGGCGACCCAGAATATATATTTATATTCCCCGGTAAACAGTTCTGCGATTTTTCCCCAATTCATAACGAAAGAATATCTAGGTGAAAATCCTTTGTCAATAATTTAATCGATGTCCCCCACTTTTTGTTTTTAAAAATGGGGAGACGGCTTTATAAAGGTGAGTTGTTTCGTGAGGACGTCTTTTACCCTCCATTTAATTAAAACTAACCGAGCTTTCTGACCCCTTTTCCTGTGAGAATACTCTTGCCACCCCCTATGGGTTCCACTTTTATCTGAATTCCACCTTTTGCCTGATAATCTCCAAATGGGAGATAAGCCCGATAAGCTTACGGCTTTTTAAAGCTGCAAGGGCGTTTAGGGCTTGTTCCGCATAGTCCATAGAGCCGAATCCCTCGTCTAAAAAGAGGGCGGGGGCGGAAATTTTACGGCTGGAAATGCAAGACAGCCCCAACGCAAGAGCAAGGCTTATAATAAAGCTCTCCCCGCCAGAAAGGTTTTTGCTAGAACGCACCGTATGATTCTGCTGCCTGTCTATGACTTGAATTTCAAGGTTTTCGGTGTGGCTTAAACGGTATCTGCTAGAAATTTTTAATAACTCAACGTTAGCTCTGTTCAAAAGATCGCCAAATATTAGCCCATGAACCGCCTTAACAAATTTATCCCCTTTGGCGGAGCCGATAAGCGCGTTCAACGTGCGCCACGGTTTCACTTTTTTTGTTGATTCTCAGTTTTCTCCGCTAACTTTGCCGCCTCTGCTTTCAGAAGTTCATTTTCTTCCAGCCTGCGAAGGCAATCCCTGCTGTCGCTTGCCATACCCTCCAGTTTTGATAGAACATCATCCCTCTCCTGCTCAAGTTCTGACAAGGGCGGAAGGGTAAGGGCGGTTTTCTCGATTTTTTCCGCACGCTTTGCTCTATCCTCCCTTCTCATATCCACCGCCTTTTTTCTATCGGCAAGTTCTGCTTCTATTTTCTCTAAACGGGCAATCTCACTTTCAGCAAGGATGAAGTTTTGAAATACGTCTAAATCTGCAAAACCTTCCTTTGCAAGCTCTTCTTTCAGGATGTTTTCAGAGTTTATACGCTCTTTTTCACCCTCTGCCATTGCAGCTAGGATGGCATCATTTTGGGTTTTTAGCCTAATTAATGCGGCAGTTACATCCTCCCTTTCTGTTTGCACATCCCTGAGTAGCGCCTGCGCGCCTGATTTGGCTTTCTTTAAGCGAGCGGCTTCTGCTTCGGGGGATTTGTCTTCCAAAAGGTTAAAGCGTTTAATTCTTAAATCATCATAATCGGGCTTCAGTTTTTCATATTCTGTCTTTTTAACGGTTAGCTCCGCCGTAGCCGTTTCCACTGCATCTTTAAGGTTTTTAACCCGCTCCGTAAAAAGGAGCATCTCCCTTTCATAGCTGTTTTTTAGCTCTTTCTCCCGCTCCTGTAGCATTTGCCCTTCTCTTTCAAGATTCTCTGCCTTTTCAATTGTGTCCTCCAGCCTTTCTAGCTCTTTGGCAAATTCCTGACCGCAGCCTCTATACGGGTGGGAGAGGCTTCCGCAGAGGGGGCACGGCTTATCTTCTTCAAGGCGTTCGCGATGGTTTGCTAAATTTGCTTTCAAGAAGTAATCCTCTTTTTTTGCCGTGAGCGAAACTATGGTTTCACCGTTTGTTAAACGTGAGAGTTTTGTGGCAATCAAAGTGCGATTTAGCTGATTTTCCTCCTGCGTTTTTGCGAATGAAACTTTTATTTCAACGCTTTTAGTGGTTACTTCCCCCATATCTTTTACGGCGGCTTTTAAAGCGGCTTCTAGCTTTGCACTTTCCTGTGAAATACGGTTAAGCTCCTTTTCATGCTGTATGGCTTGGAAGTCAAGCTTTCGCGCCTATTCAATCTTAGGTTCAGAGTTTGCAAGCTCTTCTTCGGCTTGCATAAATTTGGCTTCTGCGTTTTTTAACTTGGCTTGCAAAAGCTCGTTATTTTTTTGGGCGTCGGAGAGGGCTTGAAAAAGCGTTAGTTTGTCCTCATCGTTTTTTTGTGCTTTCCCTTGCCAGATGACTAGATTTTGTTGAAAAGGAATTAGGCGGGCGGCTCTCTTTGCCATCGATAGCTTTA